>JBEKQE010000103.1:0-17536 GCA_049520035.1 Syntrophobacteraceae bacterium
TCCCGAACTCATTGCCGAAGCCGTTAAGCGTGTTATGGGCTCGCTCGGCGAAGGGACTCAAAAAACAACCGGTGCAGTTGGATCCACGGGGAAACTCGACGCAAAAAAAGATTTCCCCCTTGGCATCAAAAGGCCTGACCTGGTGAGATCAGCGACTGGATTGGGTCTTGATGATATTACCCTGGACAAAGTGATAGCCGGTCAACTTAGCTTTGACGATGTCAGGATTCGACCTGAAACCCTGGAATATCAGGCGCAAATTGCTGAAACCGCCGGTCGGCCCCATATCGCAGTCAACCTGCGCCGCGCTGCCGAAATGACCCGGATTCCGGATGCACGCGTGCTGGAAATTTACAATGCCATGCGCCCGTACCGGTCCACCAAACAGGAACTGCTCGACATCGCCAGCGAACTCGAAACAAAGTACCAGGCGAGGATCTGTGCGGCATTAGTTCGGGAAGCCGCAGAGGTCTATGAAAAACGCGGTCGAATCAAGAAATAGTCAGGAGTTGCCTGGGCATGGGTTATGTCGCTGGAGTAGATGTTGGAAACAATACGACTGAAGTTGCAATCGCACAGGTCAAGGGCAAAGGAGATGCGCGGTTTCTGTCCAGCGCCATAGTAAGGACCGTCGGGATCAAAGGGACTCTGAGCAATGTGATGGGAATTATCGAGGCCCTGGACCAGGCCCTGAAGCCTTTGGAGATCAAGCGGAAGGAGCTGAGTGTGGTGCTGCTCAATGAAGCGACTCCAGTCATTGGCGACATAGCCATGGAAACTATCACCGAAACGGTCATCACAGAGTCGGCCATGATCGGCCACAATCCCTCCACACCAGGCGGGCAGGGATTGGGGCTGGGCCATACCATCGGGTTGCACCAGATGGATAGCGTTTCCGCGAATGAAGAGCAGTGGATTGTGATCATTCCCGGCACCGTGGATTTTCGTGACGCTGCCGAACGACTTAACAGGGCGCGCTCCAGGGGGCTGAAGATCACGGGTGGCATTGTGCAGAAAGATGACGGCGTGCTCATCAACAACCGATTACATAAACCGATACCCATGGTTGATGAAGTCAAATACATTGACCGAGTGCCTCTGCAGATGCCTGCCGCGGTTGAGGTGGCTGGACCGGGGAGAACCATAGAAAAGCTCTCCAATCCGTACGATATTGCCACCCTGTTCCACCTGGACCCGGCGCAAACCCGTCAGATCGTCCCTATTGCGCGTGCTCTAATGGGCACCCGCAGTGCTGTAGTGATAAAGACCCCCAGGGGAGATATAGAGGAACGGCGCATCCCTGCGGGGAAGATCACACTGATCGGTCACAGGCAGAAGGTGGAAGTACCAGTGGAAGAAGGTGCGGACGCCATTATGGCCAAGGTGGCAGAGGTCTATCCACTGGAGGAAATCCAGGCCGAACGCGGGACCAATGTGGGAGGAATGTTTGAGCAGGTGCGCAAGGTCATGGCTGACCTTACGGATCAGCCGGTAAGCGCTGTGCGGGTGCAAGATATCCTCGCCGTGGACACGCTCAAACCTCAGAAGGTGCTGGGGAGCCTTGCCGGCGAATACGCCCTGGGAAATGCGGTGGGTTTAGCCGCCATGGTGGAAACCCATAAACTGCCCATGCAGCGGCTGGCCAGAAAACTGGAAGAAGAGATCCTGGTTCCAACCGTTGTGGGTGGCGTTGAGGCGGAGATGGCTATCCGTGGAGCATTGACCACTCCCGGAACCCAGCCTCCACTGGCCATAGTGGACTTGGGCGGCGGCTCCACCGATGCATCCCTCATCAATGAAGCCCGCGAAATCCGAAGCACCCATCTGGCTGGGGCCGGGGACATGGTCACGCTCCTCATCGACACAGAACTCGGGTTGGAAGACCGCGAACTGGCGGAAAATATCAAGCGGTATCCACTAGCCAAAGTCGAAACGCTTTTCCACATGCGCCATGAGGATGGCTCCGTGCAGTTCTTTCATGAACCGCTCGACCCTCGCCTGTTCGGGCGGGTGGTCGTGCTTGGAGAGAATGGGCCGATACCGATGGAGACCCGCGAAATGCTGCCAAAAATCGTGGCGGTGCGCCAGCAGGCCAAAAAAAAAGTATTTGTGCGCAACGCCTTGCGCGCCCTGGAAAAAGTGGCGCCTGCCGGGAATATTCGCCTCATCAGCTTTGTGGTGCTGGTGGGTGGGTCCGGACTGGATTTTGAAATTCCCAAGATGATTTCCGATGCGCTTTTCGAGTACGGTGTGGTTACCGGCAGGGCTAATGTCCGCGAGATAGAAGGACCGCGCAATGCTGTTGCCACCGGCCTTGTGCTTGCTTACGCGGAAGGGTGGCCCCATGCATATGGCTGAGAATTGGTCTACGGCAGACGATAGAAGACCCGTTGTTCGTATCATGACGCTCCAGGTCTCTGCCCAGGAAGCAATGCCCATTCTCTGGGGGCTCGAGGAGGAAGGGATTCCAGCCGACATCCACGAGGTATCCGATGGAGGGGCCGTGGCCCTGGCCAAACAGGCTGCGGACATGTCACCACTTAATGTGGGAATCGGGATGAATGGGGCCGAAGGGATCGTGGCCCTGCACCATCGTGACCTTCCCGGTGAGCAACCATTATTCACCCTTGCCATGAAGGATGTTCAGACTGTGCAGTTTCGCATCCTGGGGGCGAACGCCGCGCGGTTGGTCAAGGGAGAGCCTCTGGTTTTTCAGGATGAACTGCCGTCAGCCGGGGAAGTGAACCACTCTGAGGACTTCTTTTATAATGATCCCAATGAATTAGTGGACCTGATCGTTCGGGTGGTTTTGGAACTATTAGCGAAAGAATAAGGGAAACCCATGGAAAAGGGAAGCCTGGGATTGATAGAGACGTGGGGATACGTACCGGCCATTGAGGCTGCGGACGCTGGATCCAAGGCGGCAAATGTCACCCTGCTCGGTTACGAGGAAGTGCGGGCAGGCCTGGTTACGGTGAAGTTTGTCGGCGATGTCGCGGCGGTAAGAGCTGCTGTCACTGCAGGTTCGGCTGCGGCCCGAAAGGTCGGAAAAGTGGTGTCGGTCCATGTGATTCCCCGGCCTGATCGTAAATTGCGTATTACTCCGGGCGGTCCGCCAACTCCTGGCGAAAAACGACCCGATCCACCACCTCCATCACCACCCGGTGAAGAAGGTGCCGAACCAACTCCGATTCCATCAGAGCCAGCCGAGGGACCGGAAGATGAATTGCCTCCAGGGCCTCCGACAACTCCAGTCAAGGGGAAGGCTAGAGGGGGAAAAATAAAAAAGAAGCATTAATCCATGATTTTGAGATCGCAGGGTTCAGCTTTCACGGATTGGTATTGCGTTTCCGGTGGAGCGCTTCCGTAATAACGTTACCATATAAGCAAATTAGCTGAGTTGACGTGCCAAGGAGAGTGTCATGGTAGTAGAGCTTCGTGTCTATGTTTACCTGGATCGATTACAGCCTCAGTTCACAGCCTACCTGGGAGCAAACGCGAGAGGCTACCTCCCTGTGGTGGGGATGGCCGCAGTTCTGATGGAGATCGCTCCGGGAGTGCTCATTAACCAGGTAACGGATGCAGCTCTCAAAGCAGCCAATGTCCGACCGGGTCTGATGGTTGTCGAGCGCCATTTCGGAGTGCTGGAATTTCATTCGAAAGCGCAAGCCGATGTTAAATACGCAGGAGAGGCCGCTTTGAGGTCTCTGGGAATGAAGCTCGAAGATAGGATGAAACCCCAGATCCTGAATTCGAAAATCATTCATAAAGTCAACGACTATCATGCCCAGATGATCAATGTCTCTCGCCTGTGTTCCATGCTTCTCGCAGGTCAGGACATGTACTATCTGGAAGTTCAACCTGCCGGCTACATTATTCTGGCTGCCAATGAGGCGGAGAAAAACGCTAACGTCACTCTGGTCGAGTGTAGAACATTCGGTGCGGTAGGCCGCCTCTATCTCAGTGGTAAGGAATCAGATGTGGCCCGCGCAGCAGGTGCGGCCGAGACCGCTATTTCGAGGTTAACAGGATCAGAGAGCTCCGCCTAGCTGAAAAAAACAACAGAGAGGATGCCGTGGCGATCAAACCATCTTGCAATCAACTGTTAAATGCCTTCGAGGCTTCTCTTGTGTTAAACGGGGGCGGACATCGCAGGACCCCCCTATTTACCGGCGTTGATCTGGGAACGGCTTATACCGTAACGGCGGTTGTAGACAGCGAGGGAATCCCCGTGGCTGGAGCATTGACCCGGAGCCGGTCCAGCATCAGGGATGGTTTGGTTCTCGATTACATGGGTGCTGTCACCATCCTTCGCGAACAGGTCAGGATGCTCCGCGCTGCAGGCTTTCCCATTCGGAACGCAGCCGCTGCCTATCCACCGGGTACTACGGGCCGAAACGCAAAGGCCTTTGCACATGTTCTCCAAGGTTCGGATTTGGAAGTCACGGGGCTTATAGATGAACCCAGCGCTGCCGCACAAGTGCTCGGCATATCCGAGGGAGCCGTAGTGGACATCGGCGGCGGCACTACTGGAATTTCGGTTATCCGTGAGGGCGAAGCGGTTTACACTGCTGATGAAGCCACCGGAGGCATTCATGCCGATCTGGTTCTTGCAGGCCATTATAAGATTGAAGTTCACGAGGCGGAAAAGATCAAAACGGACCCGGCACGGCAAGCCGAGGTCTTTCCGCTCATTCGGCCCGTATTCCAGAAAATGGCAAGCATCGTAAAACAGCACCTGAAGGGACACCCTGTGGACACCTTGTATCTGGTGGGGGGGACTAGTTGTTTTCCCGGGATAGAGGGTGTGATGGAAGAAGAAACGGGCCTGTCCGTGGCTCGTCCCATCAATCCATTATTGGTCACTCCGCTTGGGATCGCCCTGAGTTGTGTGAAAAACTCATAAAGCAGCCGTCGCCTCCGGATTCCCGCTCTTGCGGGCTATGATGGACCGAAAGTTCCGGACACATGCAGTTTCGGGAACACTCAAGTCAACGCTGGTCGAACTTGCCATGAAAGAGGAGCAGATTCAACAAATTGTTGCTGAAGTGCTCAAGCGTTTGTTACCGAGGCTGGGGGCAAACGGCACTCGCGGGACGGTGATCGTAGTGTTCACCGGTGCTACCGTTGGACTCAACAAGGCGATCCAGCAGGTACGTTCGCTCATTCTAAGCGGTTTCCGGATCCAGTTGGTTTTTTCTCAGGCGGCGGAAAAGCTCTATTCTCACGTGGTAGTTAACCAGTTGGCAGGTTTTCCCCATTTGGTTCCGCTGAATGCGTCCAAGTGGCTCCCCGCCCTAAAGGAAGCTCGTGGGGTCGTGGTTCCTTTATTGAGTGTGAACACACTTTCCAAGCTTTCCCTGCTTATAGCGGACAATCTGGACACTAATCTCATTCTGCACGGACTGTTCATGGGAAAACCAGTCATTGTGGCGCAAAATGGAGCCGATCCGGCAGAACTTGGCCGTGCCGAGCTAGGATTTCACAAAGGGCCTCCGACCCTTACACGGGCCCTTCGTGAACGTTTGCAGGTGATAGCCGGCTACGGCTGCCTCCTTACAGACATTGACCGCTTGAGTGTTGACGTCAGTGCCGCGCTTGTGGAGGAAAAAGACTCGCAGAGAGGGGGTTCTGATCTTTCTGCCGCCCCTCAGCGCCTCGCTCTCAACCACGCAGCTAAAATAGTCACGGCAACCGATGTGCTTCAGGCTTATCGACTGGGGGCTGACCTGAGACTGCCCTCCAAGGTTGTGATAACACCCATGGCGCGTGATCTGGCGGTGAAGCATGGCGTTTGTCTGCTGAGGGAATAAGACCTGTTAACATTCAAAAATAAGGATAGCTTGACATGTTGATAGCACGGGTCATTGGAACAGTGGTTGCCGTCCGGAAACACGAACGGCTGGTCGGGAGCAAGATCCAGATCGTCCAGCCCCTGGACCCGCGCACGCAAACCGCACAAGGTGATCCACTCGTGGCAGTGGATGCTGTGGGGGCCGGAGTTGGTGAAAACGTGATGGTGGTCCGGGGGAGTGGCGCCCGCAGGGGGGTGGATGATGAACATTGCCCGGTCGATGCGACCATTATTGGTATCATTGATAACATCGATATTTTAGAGTAGCAGCAGCCATTACCGGACTCCAAGCAGAATCTGAGACGTCAAACAAGATGAAGGATACGGTCGGAAGAATCTACACACGCAGGGGTGATCACGGCGAAACCAGGCTGCTGAGCGGGGAAACGGCGCCGAAAGACGATCTGCGAGTACAAGCCTACGGGGCGCTGGATGAGCTCCAGGCGCATCTCGGCATGGCCCGTGCTTTGATACGGGAAGATTCGGTGCGCACCACCATCTTTGATATCCAACAGGATGTTTTTACGGCCTGTTCTGAATTGGCTTCCACCCCTGGTGGATTGTCCCGCTTAGAACGGCGTATCGGCCCTGGCGATACCGTGAAACTGGAAAGCTGCATTGACGCATTCGCTGCATCTTACGGTTTGCCTGTCAGCTTCGTCGTTCCAGGAAGGTCCCCCGATAGCGCCGCGCTTCATGTGGCGCGAACGGTTTGCAGACGCTGCGAACGTTTGATCGTCACGCTGAACAGGCAACTGGGAGTATACGATGAACAGGTTATCTATTTCAATCGGCTTTCGGACTTACTGTTTGTGCTGGCCTGGGTTATGGAAGTTATGTTTGTCGTGGAAAACGTTGTTCATCAAGTCATAAACCATACGTCGGAGAGCGAGTATAAAGAATGAGACTCCCCTACGTGGTCGCACAGATTCTTGCCAATGTTGCCGAAGCCGAGGCATCAAACACGGGCGTGCCCATGGCCATAGCAGTGGCGGACGCCGGGGGTGGGCTCCAGTTGTTTACGCGTATGGATGGAGCCTTGCCGGCGAGCAGCGAAATTGCCGTCTCCAAGGCCTACACAGCAGCGGTCTTGCGCATGGCCACCCATGAAGTGGGCAAACTTGCTCAGCCTGGCGGAATACTCTACGGCATCCAACACACTCACAATGGCAAAATCATCCTCTTCGGCGGGGGCTTTCCGTTGCTCTTGGACGGGGAAGTGGTGGGGGCGATCGGAATCAGCGGCGGTAGTGTGGATGAGGATATGCGCGTGGCGCAACCAGCCGTGCAAATGCTCAAAGATATGGAATGCTGGTCGGGTAAAATCAAAGAATTGGTTCCTGCAACGGTGCTGGGACCTTCCAGCATGATACGGGTCAAAGATGAGTTACAGAGAGTGCTCGTACAAATGATCCCTTCTGTTTCCACGGACACGGTCGCTGCTCTGACTGGCGGTGTCCTTTTGGCCCTTTCATGAAACGGGCTTCAGGCTGCAGGCTTCGGAGCAGCTTGGATTGGAGCCGGCCGCCACAGGCTGCGTAGCGTGTGCAAGCTCACACATAGTGCATCTTAATGATCCTTTTCATGTTTTCCCGTTGTTGGCGGGATGACTCACTGAGTCAAGGTTATGGAGGAATAGTGATGGAGATCAACCAGGAACTCATTACGGGCTTGGTTGCCAGGGTACTCCAGGAACTGGCTGCTGGAAAAGCCACGCAGTCCGAGGATGAGAACGGTCTTTTTGAGACGGTGAACGATGCCGTGGATGCTGCCCTGGAAGCCCAAAAAAGGCTCATAGCAATGTCTTTGGAGCGGCGCAAGCAGATCATCGCAGCCATTCGTCAGGCAGCCCTGGACAATAATGAGACGCTCTCTTCACTGGCGGTGCGGGAAAGCACGCTTGGCCGTTATGAGGACAAGATCAGAGAGAACATCCTGTGCGCTACCAAAACTCCTGGAGTGGAAGACATCCAACCGGTTGTCTTGACCGGCGACTATGGTTTGACCCTGCTCGAGCATGCTCCAGTCGGAGTGATAGGGGCCTTGACCCCCATTACCAACCCCACCGGCACTCTCATTAACAACAGCATCAGCATGACCGCCGCAGGGAATGCGGTGATCTTCAATCCACATCCGAGCGCTCGGGAAACCAGTAAGCTAATGGTCCAGATCATCCATAAAGCAATTGTCGGCGCCGGCGGGCCGCCGGCATTGGTCTGCTCGGTTCGAGAACCAACGCTTGAGACCGCCGGAGAAATCGTCGCACACCCCAAAATCCATATGCTGGTGGCAACAGGCGGCAGGCCAGTTGTAAATGTTGTCCTGCGATCCGGTAAGAAAGCCATAGGCGCCGGCGCCGGCAATCCTCCCGTCCTGGTGGACGAGACCGCCAATATCAGGAAGGCTGCGCAATGTATAGTGGATGGCGCAAGCATCAATAACAACATCTTTTGCACCTGTGAGAAAGAAGTGATCGTGGTGCAAGAGGTGGCGGACGCCCTTATCAAATTCATGCAGGAAACGGGCAAGGCCTATCTGCTCACACCCGAAGAGGCAGATAAGATAACCAGGCTGGTCGTAACTTCGGAACGTAAAATCAACACTGCCTATATCGGGAAAAATGTGCAGGTGATTTTGCGGCAAATCGGCGTCGAGGCAGGTGAAGAGTGTCGCTTGGCCATTCTTGAGACCCCGCATGACCATCCACTCGTTTGGCTGGAGCAGATGATGCCGGTGATGCCGATCGTGCGTGTCAAAGATATCGATGAAGGCATCGATTTTGCCGTAAAAGTGGAGAGGGGCAACAGGCATACAGCCGTCATGCATTCCACCCACGTAGACCACATGACTGCATTTGCTCGCGCAGTGCAGACCACCATCTTTGTAAAAAACGGACCCTCTTATGCAGGCATCGGGCTTGGCGGGGAAGGCCACACATCTTTCACCATCGCCGGTCCTACGGGAGAAGGACTGACGTCGGCGCGCACCTTTACGCGGCAGCGACGCTGTACCCTGGTGGAATCCTTTAGAATCATTTGATTGGATAAGCGGCTGCTTTTTGGCCCGGTGCTGTGTGCTCCAGCCTGTGGCCTACAGCCTGTAACCTCTGATTTGCATTTTTTGCTCAAGGAGCAAACTCATGAACATGGGTCTCGATCTCGCGTTGCAACTAATGGCGGCGGCCCGCAAAAAGTCCGAAGAAATCGGAGTTCCCATGGTGATCGCGGTTGTGGATGCGAGCGGGAACCTGGTGGCGGAGCAACGCATGGACCATGCGCTGCTGGTCAGCATCGACATCGCGCTGAATAAAGCCTACACGGCGGTAGCCGTTAAGATTCCAACCCATGAACTCGCTCCACTATCCCAACCCGGCCAGCCCCTGTTTGGCATTCATAATGCGGACGGTGGCCGCATCATCATCTTTGGAGGCGGCTTTCCGCTAAAACATGGCAATGAAATCATCGGCGGCATCGGTGTCAGCGGCGGAAGCGTAGAAGAGGACATTCAATGCGCAACGGCCGCCCTAGAACGTTTTAACGAGTTGACGCAGGGTTGATCCATATACATAGGAGCGTTCCTCAAATTCAGCGATATTTGAATTGCGGGAAATTGTGCTGTCTTATATTCCGGTAACAATATAATTGGCAGATGACATTCTTTCACTTTGGCCCTCACAGACCTCTCGGCGAGGGGCGTAATCCTGGTAAATTTTCACCCCGGTCCCTCATGTCCCGCCGGGCCACCCGGATTTCCACACTCCGCGGGGCGGCGGCCTTAAGTTTGTTGCCCGCCAGAACTTTTCGAACCAGAGCGCATAAACGGCAGCGCCGCCTTCCACGGCGGCGACTATCCGTATCTCTTAAATTCCTCTGCATGGGAGTGATGGGCCTGGGGGTGGGGCGGCGGCGGGAAACCACCCCCTGGGGCCCTCTCTCAAGTAGTGGCTGCCTTTTCCTTTGGCTTGAACCATTCCGGGACTTTTGCGGAAAGAATTCCGGCTAAATTGCCGATCAGCATACAAACGGCTGTATTGAGCAGAACGTCTACAAGACTCCATTTTTGTGGCGCGTGGGCGGCAAAATTGCCGAAAAAAACCGCAGCTCCGACAAACTGCCCTGGAATCGCTGAAAGCAGCCCGATGTTTCCTTCGATAGTCATAACGAAGCAGAACAATCCTATCAATACGGACAAAGCGATCATATTGCCACCGCCAAACTGAAGCCATAACCAGAAGAAAATCGCGCCCTGAACCATACCGGCAAGGTTGGCCGCACACGATTTGAGTAGCCCTTCTTTATTGCCTCCGGCATAGTAAAAGCTGGCCCATGCGGCGTAGCCTACCCACGCAACGAGCCAGGGGGCCAGGACCGTAACATGAAACCATATACCGCAAAGCACTCCGATACTGATGGATATAGGTAGTAACGCCATGATCATACTCCTTTCTTGTAAGCCTTGGCCAGGGCGTCAGCCGTCCAGATGGCGGCCTCGACCATACCTGCAGTCACATTGAAACATGTGGCGTGTATGGTTTCACCCGGAGCGGTTGTGGCCTCGGCCACCTTGCGGATTTCCTCCTGCGTAGGATTGTGAATCCCCAGATCATCCAGGCAGACAGGCAATCCTACCGCCAGGCAGAAATCGAGCACTTCTTCGATTTGATCCTTTGGACGTCCTTCCATGATGAGCTGGGTGAGGGTCCCAAAAGCCACTTTCTGGCCGTGGAGTTTATGATGGGAACTTTCCAGAACCGTGAATCCATTGTGAACGGAATGGGCCCCTGCAAGACCGCCGCTCTCAAACCCCAGGCCGCTCAATAGAGTGTTGGCTTCCACAATGGCTTCAACGGCCGGGGTCACCATGTTCTTTTCAACGGCCAGCTTCGCCTGCACGCCGAATTCGAGCAAGGTGTCGTAGCACAGTCGGGCAAGTGTGTGAGCCGAGCGGAATGGAGGGCATCCGCCGGTGAGCACATTGGGCTTACAGCTTCTGAAGCAGGTATCGGCCTCCCAGAAAGTGGCCAGAGCATCTCCCATGCCGGACACCAGGAATTCAACCGGAGCTTGGGCGACAATACCCGTATCCACCAATACGCAATCGGGATTTTTCGGCAGAACGAGGTAGCTCTCAAAGACACCTTTATCGGTGTAAACTACCGCAAGTGCTGAGCACGGAGCATCGGTTGCAGCGATCGTTGGGACGACGACGACGGGTATTTTCATGTAGTGAGCTACAGCCTTGCCGGTATCGATGACTTTGCCGCCGCCGGCGGCGATGACGACATCACATCCCGCCTTTCGTGCGACTTCCACCAGACGGTTGATCTCGTTCGTCGAGCATTCGCCATTGAAATGCTCCTGATGACACGAGACGCCCTTCTCGCTAAGGCTTGCCTCAACTGCAGGGCCGCACGCCTTTAAGGCCCTCTTCCCGCCTGTGAACAAGGCCTTGGTTCCAAGCCTGGCCGCATTCACACCGATCTCATTAATGGCGCCCTCTCCTTGAACATAACGACTTGGTGCGATCAAGATCCGACTCATTGGATTCCTCCCTTGTGATCGGGTTGTGATAATGAAGATAAATGCAGGTGAATTGCGCTTCTCCCCGGTCTATCACCTAATGACCGACATGATGAAAACTTCGTCGAGGCACCCACCGCGCTAGTGCCGCCAGGGTTTCTTAAGGAAAGGTGAGAGGAGTAGACAAGTAATCGCTGTAACCGGGTCCGCTTAACCTTCAGCTTCAAATACTTTTCAACCTCTTACACACACAGAACTTTTAGCCATTTCGCCATTAAACAGGAGATAGTTTCAAGAGTAAATCCCTCAAAGGAGTGGAAAATGCTCCCTCAAAGGGGGGATTTTTCATGGGGCGGTCGAAGAAGAGGTCTCAGCGGGCTTTCTATCGATAGCAGACGTAAGAACCGGGCAAAGGCGGGAGGCAGACGAACGTGACTTGGCGGAATACGGACGGCGCTAATGAAGTGGAAACAGTCTCTTCCTCATGGCCACCTGCGCGGCCTCGACCCGATTCCTTACGTGCAGCTTCTGGTAAATGCTCTTGACGTGGCTCTTGACGGTTTCGATGCTGATGAAAAGAGAATCGGATATTTCCTTGTTGCTCAAACCGTCGATGATCGCTTTCAATATCTCTTTTTCACGCTGAGTCAGCACGATGGACCCGGTGGGTTCTTCTGAGCCGTCGCCAGTGCCGCCTTCTATAGCCAGGTTCACAAGGAAGGGAGATACTATTTGCCTTCCTTCACACACTGACCGGATAACCTTCACCAGGTCTGCAACCTCAACGCACTTGAGCAGGTAACCGTCTGCTCCTGCCAACATGGCTTCATGAATGTATTTTTCGTCGTCATAGGTTGAGAGCACAAGTATTTTCATCTCAGGCATGGCCTTGCGCAGAATTCGAATAGCCCGAATGCCTGAAATTCCAGGCATGTCCACATCAATCAGAGATAAATCGGGAGGATTGCTTTGGATCTTTTCAACCGCACTGAAACCATCGCTTGCTTCTCCGATGACCCTCATCTCTTCTTCCTGATCCAGGGCAATTCTTAAACCGATGCGAAACAGCGGGTGGTCGTCCGCCAGGAAAATATTCATAACCCTTCTCCTTTTATTGAAGGTTTAGAGCAATCAACCTGGGACGGGAGGCACGAAACCCTCCGGCGTTGCTTTGCAATTGCGTGAGATCCAACACGCACCGATGCACGGGCGATCAATCGGCAGGCTTGCCGCCACTGAAAGGCAATATAAAATTGAAACGGCATCCGCGTTGAACACCACTCAGGCTATCCATCACAGGGGACTCAACCCATATCCTGCCGCCATGGGCTTCAATCGCCAACTTACAGAAGGCAAGGCCAAGTCCCACTCCATCTCTACACGCCACTTCACTGGTTCTGAGGGTACAGTACTTATCGAAAATGCACTGGTGATACGTTTCAGGTATCCCGATACCTTCATCTTCCACGCTCACAACGACATGGCCCTGCTGCCCGGCATCCATAAACGAATCGTCCTGCGGAGGGACAGCCGGAGGCCGTCCCGGATGGTCGTCGCCATTCCTCTGTCCTTGAATCCGGATGGCAATGTGGCCGCCCTCCGGACTGTACTTGATGGCGTTATCCAGCAGGTTGATACATGTTCTCCGAATCCGGTCCTGATCAATAGTGATCTCAAGCGGAGCCGAAGGGGCCTCAATCTGCAGAGTGATGCGTTTTTCCCTGGTAAGTAATTCCATCTGCTTAAGGCTCTGCTCAACAACCCGTTGGATCGCCACCTGCGTGCACCGTAAAACGAGCTTCCCGTTTTCATTACGGTAAATATCGAGAATGTCGCTCACCATGCCGAACAACTGATGGCTGGTTAACAGTGCCAGCTCCATGACATTTTTCTGATCCCGGTTGAGCGATCCAAGGCTCCCTCCAACAACGATCTGCAGGGCCCTCTCCAAAGACAGCACAGGGTTTCTCAAGTCATGGGTAATCATGCGGATAAGGTCTTCTTTCATCTGCTCAAGCCTTTTCTCCTCGGAAATGTCCCGGATAACCCCCACGTACCCTACCCTGCTTTCTTGCTCGTCGTGAATTTCCGAAAAGGATACCTGCACCGGGAATGTCGAGAAGTCCGCCCTAATGGCAGTCAAATCGGCTCGCCAATTACCACCCGAATTTGACGCCGCGTTCTTGAGGTAGGTGGATCGAGACCGCTCGTCTGCCAGGAGCATATGGACAGGCTGACCGATAATTTGGTTTGTTTTATATCCAAACATTGCAGCGCCCGCCTGATTGACCATGCCCACCGTATTGTCTGCGTTAGTTGAGATGATGCAATCGGAAACGCTGTTGATAAGCCTGCACAGGTAGCGTTGTGAATTCTTCTGTGCGATATGCTTCTGGAGAGCCAGTTCGCTGATCGTGACGGTGATCTCAGACATGAGATTGGCGATGTTTAGGAGTCTCTCGCGGCTCATAAGAGGGACATTCGCGAGTTCTCGCATATAACCGTCGATGTCTTCGATACCAATAGCTTTCGCTCGCCCGATGGCTATCTCAGTATCGATCGGCTCCTCGAGGACCTGGCCGCATAGAACTGTAGCCAGGTGATTGCCGTTGATGGTCACCAAGGCGGCGCAATCGGCCAGACCGCTGTTCAAGCATGTGTAACTGATAGGCGCTTGCACCCGAGCCGATTCAAAACCCCCGTAGCGGTCACTTTCAAAACATTTACTCCTGCCGATGGGAGTAGCGCGGCAATAATTAAGGCAGAAGGGTGTGAAATTGTGGGGATCAGTGATTGGATGGCCGTCCGGATAAGTAATGATTGAGGCCACCCCGGCCACTTCCGTGAAAACCTCGAGAATTCGCTCAAGTTTTTCCCTGCTGACCAAGTCCAAGAGGCGAATCGGGCGACCCATAATTTCATTCCCTCCATTGGTGAAAAGGGCCCACCGAATAATTTAAATTTTGCGGGGATAGAAAGTCAGAGCAAAAACTGGCAGGCCAATAACCTTACGACCAATAGAACCACCTGCCCGAAGCGTCCGTGACACTTACGCCGACATTGCGGCAAGTTATGAGTCGTTGAGTACGCTCTTGCCCCTAACGGCATGCACAGCTACTTGTGCGAAAAATCCGGACGAAGGTGCCGATCCCCTTGGGTTGCTCAAAGGGCAGATGCAATATATCCCGAGAGCTGACAAGCATAGGGGGTCCGCATGAGAGGTGATCGGGTCAACACAGGGACGAATGGAGCTGTACCCGATTTATATCTTTATGGATATCCTTGCTGAAATTCGTTTTCAAGTCAATACATTTTTTCTATCTATTCTTGTCTCACTGTTGGCAATTGGAGCGGCGGCCGGTGGAGGCGAATTAACCGCGCAGGCTTCACGGGCAATTCTTCAGGAAGGCCGGTTGCAAAGTGCGGCTGGAGCGGGATGGCTAACGCCATCCCGCATTTGTCCGGATATACACACTGGAGGGCAACTACGCCGGGTATTTCCCTTCAGACCGTCTACTTCTTCCCGGCCCTCTGGAAAAGATGCTTCACCTGGGAGAAGCCCATCTTGCGGCGGAGCATGCCTAGCTGATCCTGGAGCGGGATGTCCTTCGGACACATGTCCTCGCATCCGAGAAGCCCGAGGCAGCCGAAGATTCCGTCGTCGTTTCCCACTACCTCAAAATACTCGTCGTTGCTTCTCTCGTCGCGCGGGTCCATCATAAACCGGGCAACCCGGTTAAAGGCGGTGGCTCCCATGAAGCCATCGGGCAGCATGTTCGCCTTCCCGCAGGCGGCCACACAGCAGCCGCATTCGATACAGCGCTCGAGTTCGTAAATCTCCTCGGCGAGCGTGTTGTCCATCCGGTCTTCTTCCGCGTTTGGCTTGAATACCTTATCGGTATGGACCCACGACTGCACCTTTTCGTTCATCCCGCGGAACCAGGTGCCGGTGTCGACCGAGAGGTCCCCGATCAGCTTGAATACAGGCATCGGCATCAGCGTGATCTCGTTGGGCAGCTTCTTGGTCTTGGTATGGCATGCAAGGTCGGGCCGCCCGTTTATCATCATGGCGCATGAGCCGCAAATGCCGGCCCTGCACATGAAATCGAACATGACGGTTGGGTCCTGTTCTTCCCTGATGCGGTTAAGAGCAATGAAAAGAGTCATGGCCTCGGTTTCCTCGAGATAATACGCATCCATGTGCGGAACCGAAGCCGGGTCCTCCGGGTTAAATCTGAATATGTTGAACTTTAGAGTTCTTCCCATCAAAACACCTCTCGCTTATGCTAGTTGGTTTCCGGCTTTGGGACGCAGACCTCGGGGTCTTCGGTGCAAATTATCTTTGTAGAACCATACCCTCTCTCACCTGGCGGAATCTCCCAAACCTTTGAAGGCTTCTCGTATTCCAGGGTCGGCAGCGTGTCTTTTTCACTCTTCCAGTAGGCCAGAGTACGCTTCAACCAGTCTCTGTCATTGCGTTCCGGGTAGTCTTCGCGTGCATGCGCTCCACGGCTCTCGGTTCTCATCAGCGCCCCGTAGGCAATACACAATGCAAGCCGCAGCATTCCGGGCACCCGCAGTGCCACTCCCAGTTCGGGATTTGGGCCGAATGTACTGGTGGATCGAAGACCTAAATTTTTCGCACGCTCATAGATCACCTGCAGCTTATCGACGGCAGCCTTGAGGTCCTCTTGCTTGCGGAAAATGCCTACCCCTTCCATGAGCGCATCGCCCATCGCCGCACGGAGGTCGTAAGCGCTTTCTTTCCCGCTCCCGCCAATCAGGCTCGCAATCCTTTCCTGCTGCTTGCTGACTGCATCCTTCACAACACCGGTCTTGAAATCGCCCTGGTAGCCCTTAAGGAATTCCACTATCTTTTCGCCCACGATCCTTCCGGCCACAATGGTCTCGGCCAGTGAATTCCCACCGAGGCGGTTAAACCCGTGCATATCCCAGCACGCGGCCTCGCCTGCCGAATAAAGGCCCTTGAGGCCGTAAGCGGCGCCGTCCTTGTTGGTGCGAACCCCGCCCATGCTGTAATGCTGGCACGGACGAACAGGGATCAACTGGGTAATCGGGTCTCGATCCAGGAACTCGTTCATTATTTCTTCGACTTCGCGGAGTTTGGTCTTGATGTGATGCGCCCCCAAATGGCGAATGTCCAGCCACAAGTGCGGCCCGTAAGGGCTCGGCACCCCTTTCCCGATCCTCATGTGATGAAACATCCAGCGGGAAACCACGTCGCGTGAGGCAAGTTCCTGTTTCCCGGGCTCGTAAATTTGCATGAATCTTTCTTCATTGACGTCTAAGAGTGTTCCGCCGTCACCGCGGCAGCCTTCGGTTACCAGGATGTTGGTGGGAACGATTCCCGTTGGGTGGAACTGCACCGCCTCCGGGTTTCCAAAGGGGACAATTCCGGTGTCAAGCGAGACTGCGACGCCGTCACCCCAGCAGATTACCGCATTGGTGCTTTCGCGGTAAAGTTTGCCGTAACCGCCTGTGGCAATCAATGTCGCTTTGGCCAGGTATGTCCTCAGCTTGCCTGTCTTCAGGCAGCGGGCCACAACCCCTGTGCAGGTCGTGCCGTCATGGATCAGGGACAGCACTTCAATCCTGTCGTGGACGGTTACGCCCAGGCGAACGACTTCATTGTCCATCGTGAAAAGAAGAGTATGGCCGGTCCCGTCCGACGTGTAACAGGTGCGCCATTTCGCCGTCCCGCCGAAATCGCGTGCAGCGATTGTGCCCTCTTTCTCTTCCTTCTCAATCTTGTCGTATTGTTTTCCGGCCTTATAGTACATGCCTTTTCCGGGGACGACCCGGTTCCAGGGAATGCCCCAGAATGCCATTTCTCGAACGGCGATCGGCGCAGTCTCCACGAAAAGACGCGCAACTTCCTGATCGCACCCCCAGTCGGACCCTTTAACAGTATCGGCAAAATGGATGTCCGGGCAGTCGCCCTCCCCCATGCAGCAGTTCCCCAGAGAAGCCTGCATACCGCCCTGAGCGGCGGAAGAGTGGGAACGCCTCGGCGGAACAATACTGAGGCAGATAGTCTCAAATCCTGCTGAGGCCGCCGCCACCGCCACACGCTCGCCTGCCAGGCCCGCTCCGACGCATAACAGATCAGTGTAGAAGGTGTCCAATTTCAGCTCCTTATATT
>JBEKQE010000104.1:0-17215 GCA_049520035.1 Syntrophobacteraceae bacterium
GGTTGCACAAGGAACTGGGCGACAAGTACAGACCGGCCCCTCTTCTTGTTAAACTGGTAAGGGCCGGACGCTACGGAAGGAAAACGGGAAAGGGTGTATACGACTACACAATGAAAAAATAATCGGCGCCTGCTTTCATGTTAGTTTTAAGAAGGCAGATCGGGGTTGGCGTCATCAAATTCAATCGGCCCAAAGCGTTTAATGCAGTTAATTTTGATTTGTTCAGACGCTTTGAGAAGAAAGAGGTTATGAAGCGTCGTTTCCTGCCGTTTTTGATAGTTATTGCATGGCTTCTCGCCTGGCCGTGTTTGGCCCGGGGAAAAACCGATACCCGGGCCCCAATCCCAAAGATTGTCCAAAAGGTATTCAGCAAGGCTGAGAACGCGGAGCAAAATAGAGAAGCCAAAGCCGTTGCGCCATCTTTTCCGGGGCTGGCCGAGGTGGTTCCACGAGCCGCCGATCTTGGTCAGAAGGCGAGCAAAGCTGAAGAAGCCATTGGCGTTGCCAGAGATACTTCAGCTTTTGGCAAGCAGATTACCGACGCTGAAAACCGGGTCGATCAGCTCGCCAAAAAGATAGCCGGCATGGGCGATCCCACCGGCTGGAATATCTACCGGCTACTCGATGTTCAGCACCTGATTCAAGGTGAAAACAGCAAACTTGGGGCGCTCCTTGATCCGATTTCCGCAAAGCTCTCGGACCTTGAAGCCATACGCAGAAACTGGGAAGATGAACACGCTTTCTGGGAAAAATGGGAGCAGTCTCTGAGCGAGGTCCAGACAGAGATTCCCCCGGGGACCTTCAGCAAGGCTGTGGAAACGGCAACTACCGTCGTGCAGTCCGCTGCCAACGCTTCGGCATCAGTTCTGGTGCTGCAGCAAATGCTCACTAAAGAGCTTGACGAAGTTCGCCGGCTGAGCGTTCCGGTTGATGCGGCCATGAAGAAGGTGCGCAGCGAGACCTTCCAGAAGAATGCGCCGTCTTTCTTCAGTGTGGAATTCTATGAACCTCTCAACAGGGGGCTCTGGGCTGCTATAAAGGAGGGCGCGGCCGATGCGTGGAAGATGGAGAGTGAATACCTTCCCAACTATGACTATGGATGGATAATATTCCTGCAAATTCTTGTAACCCTCACCCTGATTTCCCTGATTTGGCGCCGTCGGCAATTCCCGGAGAAGACTAAAGAATGGCATTTCATAAGACAACGTCCGTGGGCTTTTTCCATCTTTGCGATGCAAACGGCGGCCTTGCTGTTGTACCAGGGGGCAGCTCCTTCCTGGCTGCTCCTGAACGTTGCCCTGGTGGTCTTCTCATCATCGTTTTTGATTTCCAGTATGCTTCCCCATCCCAGGGTGCGCCTGGTGGTCTTCTTGCTGGCGAGTGTGCTGACAATCTCGGCGTTCCTGGAGCTGATCTCGCTTCCGGCGCCTCTATATAGTCTTTACCTGGCGCTGATATGCGTGTCGGGAATAGGGGTGTTCTTTCGCGTGGCCCGGCTTCATTGTGCTGAGCAAGGCGGGAGACTTGACCTCTTCTCCGTTGGGCTGCGGGGGGGATCGCTGGTTCTGTTTGCAGCCCTGCTTCTGTTGTTTGCAGGGTTCAGCAACCTGGCAAACTACCTGGTGCGCTCATCCATCGTAACCATTTTCTCTCTCATCATCGCTTTCTTGCTCCTTTGTCTCGGCAATGGATGCATCGAGGTTTTTCTAAATCAACCCTTCGTTACGCGACTGAGGTTTTTCAGCCGTTTCGGGGAAGCCCTTGAATCCCGCCTGAAGAACTTGCTCAAAGCCATCGTTTGGATTGGAGTTTTTTTGACCCTGTTTCAGTTGTGGGGTATCTACGCGTCTTTCGGTCAGGCATGGGAGAAGATCTTTGAATTCAAATTCGCCATCGGTGCGCTAACCCTTAGCCTCGGCCGCATCCTGGCGGCCGCCCTGTTCATCTACCTCCTGGTTTCCGGCTCCTGGTTCATCCGCGCCTTTCTTGACGGGGAGGTGTTTCCGCGGCGGCAGCTCGATCTCGGTGCGCGAGACGCCATTAAGAAACTGATCCACTATTCGCTCCTGCTTGTCGGAATCATGATGGCGATAAGCTTAATCGGACTTAACCTGACAAGTCTCGCTTTTCTGACCGGTGCCCTGGGCATCGGCGTCGGTTTCGGACTGCAGAATATCGTCAATAACTTTGTCAGTGGTTTGATGTTGCTCTTTGAGCGGCCGTTCAAAGTCGGCGATATGGTCGTGGTGGACAACGAGACCGGTACGGTAAGAAAAATCGGGCTACGCTCGACCGTTATCGAAACCTTTGATCGTTCCGAATTGATTGTTCCCAATTCTCTATTTATTGCGGGAAAAGTGACGAACTGGACCCGTTCGAACCAGATCGCCAGGATTAGGATTACCGTTGGAGTTGCCTATGGCAGCGATATTAAACGGGTCCTAAGCTTGCTGAAAGAAGCCGCTGAAACCGACCCTCGAGTCTTAAGAAACCCGGAGTCCAATCCGCTTTTCCTTCGTTTCGGAGATAGCTCCCTGGAGTTCGAACTGCACTCCTGGATTGCCGATGTCAAGGATTTGCTCTCCGTCAGGAGCGCCGTTTGTCAGGAGATTGCCGGCCGCTTCCAGGCGGCCGGAATCGAAATCCCTTTTCCCCAGCGCGACCTGCACCTGCGCTCGATTGACGACAGAGTCCTCGAGCGAGCTCTCGGTTTGCAGAAGAAAACCGATTAGGGAAAGACCCGTGGCCGCAAATCTTAACCGGGTTCGTTTGCCTACCATCCCTTTGTGAATTCTGTTCAGAAGATACAAGCGGAAAGCATGGGGGAATTCTCGCCCATTGAGGCGGGGGACTATTCGATTGCTATCGTGACTCGATTCCCTGTCGGGGCTTTGGCCCTTATGTTGATCTTCTAACACATAGTGCTTAGTGCAATGGAAAGATTGTGCCGAAAAAAAAAGAGCATAAGAAAGGAACTGAGTGCAATGAAAAGAAGAGCTGCGATGCCCGTGATGGCGCTACTATCCCGAATGGGGTAGGGTAAGGGGGAAGACCATGAGTGAGTTCCGTACCGAGACTGATAGCCTGGGGGAGGTGCGGGTGCCGGCCGGCAAGTTGTGGGGCGCGCAGACACAGCGTTCGCTCCAGCACTTTAGCATCGGTGACGACCTGATGCCGCGCGAACTGGTAGATGCGTATGCTATCCTGAAGAAAGCTGCGGCATTCGCCAATCAGGGTGGTGGCAGGCTTACAAAGCAACAAAGGGATTTGATTGCCGGGGTTTGCGACGAAATCCTCGCCGGAAAGCATCGAGATCAGTTCCCGCTCCACGTCTGGATGACAGGCAGCGGCACCCAGTTCAATATGAATGTCAATGAAGTGATCTCCAACCGATGCTGTCAGATTGCGGGTACGCCTCTGGGCAGCAAGTCCCCAATCCATCCGAACGATCACGTGAATATGTCGCAGTCCACCAACGACACATTTCCCTCCGCTATGTACATCGCCGCGGGCATCGGAACCGAGCAAAGGCTGGCGCCCTCGGTGAAGGCATTGCGCGATGCCGTCGCGGCCAAGGCGGAGTTGTGGAAAAACATTGTGAAGATAGGTCGCACCCATATGCAGGATGCAGTGCCGCTGACCCTCGGCCAGGAGTGGTCAGGTTATGCCGGCATGCTGGACGAGGGCCTTCGGTATATCGGTGACAGCCTTACAGGCGTCTGGAGTCTCGCCCTTGGCGGCACGGTAGTGGGAACCGGGCTCAATGCCGCGCCCGGATTTGCCGAAGATGCCGTTGCCGGGATCGCACGCCTGACGGGGCTGCCATTCGTAAGCGCGGCCAACAAATTTGCCGTGCAGGGTGCGCACGATGCTCTTGTAATGCTTTCCGGCGGGCTGCGCAGCCTGGCCGTTTCCCTCTACAAAATTGCAAACGACATCCGCCTGTTGAGCTGCGGCCCACGGTGCGGTTTCCACGAACTGAGGATCCCGGAGAACGAACCGGGCTCTTCGATCATGCCCGGTAAGGTGAATCCTACGCAATGCGAGGCGCTGGCCATGATCGCAGTGCAGGTCATGTCTAACGACGTCGCCGTAGGCTTCGGCGGGGCTTCGGGCTATCTGGAGATGAACGTCTACAAGCCGCTGATGATAGCCAACGTCATGCAGTCAATCCGCATTCTCACAGACGGCTGCCGCAACTTCCGGATATTTCTGGTTGAAGGAACGGAACCTGACCTGAAGCAGATCGATCGCTTTGTCCAACAGTCGCTGATGCTGCTCACAGCCCTGTCTCCATCGATCGGCTACGATAAAGCCTCAGAGATTGCCCACTACGCAAACGACCATGACCTGACGCCAAAAGAGGCGGCGCTAAAGCTCGGCTACGTAAGTGAAGCCGACTACGACCGGATCGTCGATCCCAAAAAGATGGTCCATCCGTATGTGGCCGGCCGATAAATAATTATGGCGATACTATCCAAAGACGGCTCCATTCTGTTTATTACCCGCATGCTGCGCTTATTCGCCTACGGTTCTCTTTCCGTCATACTCTTGATCTATCTGGCGCAGATAGGCCTCAGCGATACACAAATAGGCCTTTTATTGACCCTTACTCTTCTGGGCGATACGGTTATCTCCCTTTGGCTTACGACAAGGGCCGATTGTGCCGGCAGGCGGCGGATGCTTCTGGCCGGAGCGGGCCTGATGGTTTTTGGAGGGACTCTATTTGCCCTGACTACAAACTTTGCGGTCCTGCTGATTGCGGCAATTATCGGTGTAATAAGTCCCAGCGGATATGAGGTCGGTCCGTTTCTGTCCATCGAACAATCGGCGCTGTCAAGCATCATTCCGGATGGAAAGCGCACTCACATCTTCGCCTGGTATAACCTGGCCGGTTCGTTTACCACCGCACTCGGCGCCGTTGTTACCGGAATACTGGTCCAGCTCTTACAGAATGCGCATATAACTCCTGTTGCAAGCTACCGCACCATAATCGTCGGCTATGCCGCCATCGGTATTTTGCTCGCTGCCCTTTTTTGCGTACTTTCCCCTCTTGTAGAGGCCCCCGGGGAAGGTTCGTGCGAAGTTCCGTCCGAGTTCAGGAAGCGCTTTGGCCTTCACCGGTCCAAGAGCATCGTGTTCAAACTTTCGGCATTGTTTTCACTCGATGCGTTTGCGGGCGGCTTCATTCTGCAAAGCATTCTGGCCTACTGGTTCTACAAACGTTTCGGGGTTCAGCCTGCGTTACTGGGCAGCATCTTTTTCGGGGCAAACATTCTCGCGGGAGTATCGTCCCTGTCGGCTTCCTGGATGGCATCCAAAATAGGACTCGTCAAAACGATGGTCTATACCCATATTCCTTCGAACATCCTTCTGATGCTGGTTCCGCTCATGCCGACTCTGCCGCTGGCAATCACCGTGCTCTTGCTGCGTTTCAGCATCTCGCAGATGGATGTGCCAACCCGGCAGTCATATGTCATGGCTGTAGTGGAACCCGATGAACGCTCGGCCGCCGCCGGCATAACCGGAGTTGCCAGAACGGTCGGCGCCTCTCTCTCGCCGGTGCTCGCAGGACCCTTGCTGGCCAGCGCAGCACTTGCGAGCATTCCCTTTTTCATCAGCGGCAGCCTCAAAATAATGTACGACCTGCTGCTTTATCGCAGTTTCAGGGCTGTCCGGGCGCCTGAAGAGAGCGAGTGAATTGTCATCGCTCAACCAAAGGCGAGCCCATTATCCGGATTATCAAGGATTTCGATTCGGCCCTTATGGGCTTCAACTATTCCAGAATGAGAGTGTTAATAGAGGGCGTCAAAGCCGAGCGCGAATTCAATGGCTTTTCTGATTGCCCGCATATGATGCGATGAAAGATGGGTAATGAAAGCGCCAACCTTTGCTTTCTGAACTGTTTGGATATTATCCAGGTTCGCCGCACACTCCGTGAAGAGGCCGTCAGCTTGACTGAGCCTCATCTCGGTTGGAATCGCGCGAATTATTGTAGTGATGGGAGCAACAGTGAGTGAGGTAAGGACCTGGATGGCGGAATTACGTGTTAAAATCAGAACCGGACGGCGTTTGTCCGGCTCTTTGAAAGTGTACCAGTACACGTCTCCTTGAATCACCGTTCCCCCCATGCCCGCTCCGGTTCCCAGATATCAAACTCCCCTGGGGCTACGGGATGTCTGGCGTAGCCCTCTGTATGCTGCTGCTCCAATTTGGAGATTGCATGCTTTCGAAGTGCAAGTTGCAGGGCTGAGCGGATGAATGCCGAACGAGTGGTTTTGAGATCCTGGATAACATGATCGACCTCGTCCAGTAGCGGTTCATCTATGGTCATCTGGATTGTCTTCATAAAAATCTCACTGTGGATCGTTATCCACAGAGTAATCCATGAATGGCCGCAGGTCAAGACGCGTTTTTTTGGGAAGCGGTGCATTAATCTCGAATCGTCAAACCCTTGCAAAGCCTTGATCTTAGTGCACCTTGACTTTCTAAGGCCGGGAATCGCCCTCTCTTTTAATCTTTTGGCCCTTAATTCAGATACCTCGCTTGGCCCGACCCGGTGGCGCAGCGGCCTTTTTCATCAGCGGCAGCCACAAAATAATGTACGGCCTGCTGCTTCATCGCAGCTTCCGGGCTATCCGGGCGCCCGAAGATGTTGATCAGCCTATCCAGATACTGACGGTTACTCGCCTGATGCAAAGCTGCCGCAGGAAGTGGGGAGGGACCCGGTGGGAGATGTCGAAACCGGGTTAAATGACATTGTGAATCTAATGACATAGACCTTGGGTTCATTTCTGCCTCCTTTTTCTGTTTCACTAGAAAAAACAGGCAGATAATTCACCCTCTACACTTCCGGGTCAATCACCTTTTTATTACGTACAGTGGCAAGAGGTGTTGAATTTGTTCAATTAAACACAGTCTGTGGGTAGAATAACTCTGAATTGGGGACAGGTTCGCTACGCAGGCGAGAACCACGCAGACTGCGATATGTGGGCTTTTGACATCCGGACGAGGCAGACTAAGGGCTTATACGAGCTATTATGACGGCAGCAAGATGCAGTAAAGTGAACCACCTAGTAGCACCTTGAAGCATATTCTTCAAATCTTTCCATCTTTTTAATCTGATTCTGAAATTCTTGCATTTGTTTCTGCTATCCGGGAGTGGGAGGTTTCGTTTCTGTTGTTTTGCGGGACTGTTAAGAAGAAGCACACCGTTGCGGCAATCAGTAGCCTGTTCATCTGTCAGCTTCCCTGAAGTTGAAATTCTATTCGTGACAACTGCAAAATTGCAATTGCTTGGTGCCCCCCGTAAAACTGCCCATAGAACCGGATAATGCATGTCCCTGTTTGAATTGAACAGCGCCTGCAAGGGACGAAAATCTGAAAGCAGAAAATTGAAAAGCCGGTCCGCATTACAAGCAAACCGGCTTAATTCTTCAGAGGATGAGTGACCGGACTTGAACCGGCAGCCTCTGGGGTCACAACCCGAGTGGACAACCCTGCAGCCTCTGGAGATGCGGTCTCAAGGGCTTCCTCCTCTTGAGAGCGAAAAAAGATTCGAATTCAGGACGTCGGTGTTCGAATGGTGGTTATTCTTTATCCAGGACCGTGCGAATCGTTTTTGAAAACTCCTGTATTCCTAAAGGCTTCAGAGCAAATGCGCTGACGCCTTTTTGGCGGGCGTCCTCTTCTTTGGACATATCGCCAGATCCGGTGCAGATTATCACAGGGATATCCCGTCGAATCGTTTTGATCTCGCGGGCAAGGTCGTTGCCTGTCATCAACGGCATTGTATAGTCGGAAATCACGAGATCGAAGCTTCGCGGCTCCTTGCGAAAGGTCTCCACTGCCTCTGAACTGGAGGTCGTGGAAAATACCCGGTAGCCAAGACTTTCCAGCATATCCTTGACGACACATGCTGTAAGCTCTTCATCGTCGACGAACAGGATACGCTCATTCCCGGTTGTGGGAGCAATCTGAACCTCGTCCTGAAATGGAATCACCTTTTGTACTATCGGAAAGTAGATATTGAAAGAGGTGCCTTCTGCGAGCGCGGAGGATACTTCAATCGCCCCTTTGTGGCTTTTGACGATGCCGTGCACGACAGACAGACCCATCCCGCTCCCTTCCCCCACTTCCTTGGTAGTGAAAAAAGGATCGAAGATGCGTTCCATGGTGGCTTGATTCATTCCATGGCCGGTGTCGGATACGGACAGCCTTAGATAGGCCCCTGGGCTCAGATCCGGAAAGCGGCTGACCGATTCCATGTCCATATGGATGTCATCGAGACACACCGAAAGCCTTCCGCCTTTGTCACGCATTGCGTGGGCGGCGTTGGTGCACAGGTTGAGCATTATCTGGTGGATCTGGGTCGGGTCCGCCAAGGCTGCACTCCTGCTCGAAATCGAGCGTTGAAGCTCGATAGTCGTTGGAAGGGTCGCCCGGAGCAGTGCGAGAGACTCTTTTACAATCAGTGCTATTTCCAGGGGCTTCGGCTCCTGTGGTGCCTGGCGGCTGAACAGGAGGATCTGCTTGGTTAGATCCCCAGCCCTTCTGGCACCTCTGATTATCTGCCGCAGACTGTTTTCGATCCTGCCCTCTTCGGGACGGCTCAGCATCAACTCGGCATATCCTATAATAGGCATGAGGATGTTGTTGAAATCGTGAGCGATGCCTCCCGCAAGGGTCCCGATCGCCTCCAGTCTGCTGCTTCTCTGGATATGAGCCTCGAGGTTCTTCTTGTCTTCCTCGGCTTTCCTCAGTGCTGAAAGGTCACGATTGTAAATGACCGAGCCGACAAAATTGCCATCTTGATCGTATATGGCTTTTTGCTTCCTCCATACTGGAATCGCTGCCCCGTCGGCGCACAAGAGTTCAAGCTCGCCTTCAAAATATCCGTCTGCCTGGAGTCCGGCGCATACCCTTTCATAGGTTTCCTTGCATTTTGCTGACAAGAAATCGGAGCTTTTTTTACCTATGATCTGCTCCCGGTGGCATCCGGTAATGGTCGCGAAGGCGGGGTTGCAGTCGACGATACGCCGACTCGAGTCCAGGACCTCGACGCCGTCGGGAGCCGCATCGAACAGCATCCTATAGTTTTCTCTGCTTTCAAGAGACCTGCTGATTTCCCTGTTCATCCGGTAGAGTTCATGGCTCTCAAGCGCATTGGAACTGTTTAGCAGGATTATGGATATAAGCGAAAGGGCCAGATCGGGAGTGTCCGGCTCGGACTTATCCATGAGCCCGATGAACATTCCGCGGATTCTGGAACTGGTGGCCATCACGTGCAGAACGAGAGATCCTTCTTCGGTTTGTGAAGAGACCGTGATCGGTTTCTTGTTCCGCAGGGCCCAGGCAAATGTGCCCTCACGGACCAGGCGGCTGAACTCGTCCTGGATAACATCGCAGTAAGATTCCGGCTGATTGCTTGCCGGATAAAATTCATTGGTCTTATCGTCGATCATATAGAAAGCGACCGCTTTGAAGCGGACCAGCCGTTGAATGCGGGACCCGGTCTCTTCCAGGATAATAGCGGGATCCTCGAGATTATTGATATTCTGCTGAAAATCACCAAGGGATGCAGCCATCCCTATGGCATCCAGTGTGAAGCGGTTGACCTCATCCAGGTATTCTACCCGTTTTCTTAGATATTCCAGTTCGGAATAGATGTCCTGTTCGGAATAGATGTCCTGTTCGTTCATATCGGATCTCGAATCGGGCTAAGCGCCGCTTACGAGGCGCGAGAGAAACATCTCTCGCTCAGATTCCATTTGGTCGAGGAATGCAGGTAAAATCCTCGCCGGGAGCCCAATGTTCTCCCATGCCTCCTTGCTCAAATCTGGAACAAGGCGCTCACCGCTCGATCCGGCCTCGACCGCGTTTGCTATTACATCGGCCAGGTGCACAATCGATGCTTCGAGCGGGTCCCGGTATTCGTGTGGGGCATGGTGATACGCCACTGCAACATCCAGAGAAACCGGCAGCTTCCATTTTTTCATGAGAAGCCCGCCCACCTTTGCATGGTCACAACCGAAGATTTCGACCTCGGTTTTATGGAGAAGGTCATGATTGCCTCCGGCCTCGACCAGCGCCCTTTTTGCCCCACGAGGCAAGAGGCTGTACAGAACCAGTCGTCCGACATCATGCAGCAATCCCCCCAGGAACAGACGTTCCGTGTTAGGGCTGTTCTTATAGGCACCGATAATCTTCGAAAGTATTCCGCAGGTGATACTGTGATCGAGAAATGACCTCATATTGACCAATGATGAAGGAATACTCTCGAAATAGGTCAGCAGCTTTATGCCCGTGGCCAGGGTGGCCAGCTGTTTCGTGCCCAAGATCAGTACTGCCCGCGAAAGTGTATCGATTTTAGATGGGAGCCCGTAGAATGGAGTGTTTACGAGCCGCAGAATCCTGGCTGAAAGTCCTATGTCCCTGCCTATCACGTCGGCAATCTGTTTCGGAGAACTCTTGGGGTCTCTTAGAGTCTCGATCATTTCAAAAACTATTCCGGGCAGGACAGGAAGCGAGACTTCCCCTTGGACGAACTTCACAGGATCGATTCTGTAATTAGTCTTCTCGAAGGATGACCTTTTGGGGTTGTTTTCAATATATTCGGCGCGGAGAGTTGCAGGTGGGATGAGTTGTTCACCCCGATTTAGCTTGTCGGCTGTGCGAATTATGCAGAGCTGAAAAAGCTTCTGAGTTGCCGGCTGGTTGAGGTCGCTGTGCGCAAAACGGGGCCGTACAAGTTTCTCGGCGGCCTCGAGCAATTCAGGATTCAGCCTGGCCAGCGCGTTGTCTTCAGCGTCTTTCGAAGATACACCCTCGATATTCGCCTCAACCACCCCCCACATTTTGAATATCCTAAGATGATCGTTGGTCAACCTTGCTCCCTTGACTGCAAGCAGGCGTCCATTGAGGTCTTTGACATCACTGGCCAGGACCATCTCTTTGTTCAACTGATCGAGGCTGACTACGCCCATTGTTTCATACCAAGTTTAGTTGGCGGATGAGTTTTCATTTAGCGTCAAAGCGCATATAAGAACTAATCGGCAGATTGTGTCAGAGCTTTAGCGTAATCAAGGGAGGAAATATAGAATGGGACCGATAATATGTGATATTTGACAAGGCCAAAACTTTCGATGACAATGTTGATGAGGATTTTTAAGACCGTGACATTCAGATTCCTCTCCTTGACATTGAGAAATAGGGCGCGGAAAAACGCAGCCTTCCCGAATCATATGTTCTGTTCATGCCTGGTCCTGTGAGATTCAGGGATTTGGCAACCGTGTGGTGTTTCGGATGTGCATGTGAAAACCCGCGCCACGCGGGCCGTTCTATTCAGGGAGATCAAGGGATGACGGGAGCTTCCTCAAAAATCTTGAAATAACGGCGCCGTTGATTGGTCAGAGATGTTATAATCTCCGAAAAAAGGGATAGAGCAAACCGGCGTATTCCTGAACGGCCTGCGTTGTGGCACGTGCTTTGGGCGGTTGAGCCAAAGCCGCAGCCTTGGCGCGTCCCCCTTTTGCCTTGCGATGTAATCGAGGAGCGATCGTTCCGATGTTTGCCCGCGACATCATGAGTACCAGGTTTCACACGCTCAGGCCCGATCACAGCATTGCCGAAGCGGTCAGAATGTTTCACACCGCAGGTCTGGAAGAAGAAAAAAGAGTCTTCGGCCTTATGGTCATCGATGAGAAGCGCCATCTTGTCGGCATGCTCTCCATTTACGATGTGCTTCTCTTCGTCCAGCCAAAGCATGTTCATCTTTGGGACGAGATGGACGCTTCACAGGTCCAGGCCAGATACGATGAACTGCTGGATCGAGTTAAACCTGTCAGGGTGGGCGATATAATGACCATAGACGTGGTGACGGTCAGTCCGTAAACTCATGTTGTATTCATTGCCGATTTGATGATTAAACGGCATATCCGTCGTATTCCCGTGGTGGAAGGAGAAGATGTGGTTGGTATCGTTTACATTTCGGACCTCTTCCATCATATTCTTAACAAATTCCTGTGAAGTCATGCCGGTTATCAAAACACGAAATGTCATGAAAGGCTTGCTTGCTAACGAAGCCATGCAGCGACAGGTGCTCAAGTTGCCGGAAAACGCTTCGTTGGGCAAGTGTATCAGTCAGTTGATCAAATTCAAGCTCAACGGGCTCCTGGTTTTGGATAGCGCCTTATGTCCGGTGGGGGTGGCGTCCAAAACCGATCTTGTTGGGGCTTTTTATGGTGGACTTCCCGTTGAATCTTTACTGGGGGACATCATGAATGGTCCTTTGCTTACCTGTTTTTTGGATGATGAAGTGGAGGCGTGTCTGAACTTCATGCGCGCCAACGGCGTGCATCAATTGTACGTGCGGGGTGCGGAGCCTTGCTCTATCGTTGGAATGCTATCTTACTCGGATGTGGCCGGCCTTCTCTATCGTTTTTGCAGGTCGTGTCCCAAAAGTACGATTCGCAAGGCCGAACGCTCCAATCACTTCAGTTGTGCTCAGCCCTTAACCGTTAAGGAAATTATGACGAAGTCCGTAATTTCCCGCAGCGAAGAGGATTCCCTGGCCGAGGTTATCGAAGAGCTGATGACCCATCGCCTGGGAGCCGTCCTGATCCGGGACGCACATGGCCGAGCCTGTGGGGTGATTTCAAAAACCGATATTATAGTCTCTTATAATCACGGAACAAGTCTGGAAGTTCAAGCACGTTCGGTTATGCAGGCGCCTGTGGTCTCTTGCGATCAGCAGTCGCCCCTCACCGAGGCGCTTCGCCACATGTTTCTGAATGATGTGCAGCGTCTTTTTATCCATGACGGTGATTCAGGGCATATAATTGGCGTGCTGTCTCTTTCAGACGTAGCTCAGGTCCGTTCCGGTTCCTGCCGGGCTTGTAGTGCAAGCCAAATTATCGCTGCGCCTTGACTCGCCAGATCCGGATCGTTACGGAACTCCTGTGAGGAAGCTTCTCTGTCGATCGTCATTGAAAAACATTGAGCACCGTGTTGTCTCAGGCCGCACCGGGATTCGCTTCTTCGTAAACCTGCCGTCTGGCGCCGAGGATTTGCTCTAAAACCGCCTCCTCAACGGTTTCTTCACGGAGTAATGTTTCCGCCAGCTTGTCCAGCTTGTCCCTGGCGCCGTTCAAGAGGCTGGTTACAATCTCGCATCGTTCTGCAATCAACTTTCGGACATCCTCATCGATACGGGCTGCTGTTGATTCGCTGTAGTCCCTGCCCCGCGACAGCTCATATCCCAGAAATGGCTGTTGCTCGTCGGACTCGAAGGCGAGCGGCCCCAGACTTCCCATTCCCCAGCGGGTCATCATCCGCCGGGCAAGGCGAGTGGCCTGTATCAGATCGTTTTCGGCCCCGGTAGTCACATCGCCAAAAACCATCTGTTCCGATAGCCGGCCGCCCAGCAAGACATCGATGCGCGCAACCAAGTACGTCCGGCTGTAATTATATTGTTCCTCGGAAGGCACCTGTTCCGTAAGCCCAAGTGCGAGGCCGTGCGGAATAATAGTGACCCTGTGAACGGGATCGGCCGCCGGAGTGAGCCAGGCGACTGCTGCATGGCCGCTTTCGTGATAAGCTATGACTTTCCTTGCATTTGGATCTGTAAGCGGCGGACGCTCTCCGCCGAGTATAGTCTTATCGATGGCCTCCTCGAAATCCGCCATGCCCACCTGCTTATGGGAACGCCGAGCGGCGGCAAGGGCCGCTTCGTTGCAAATGTTGGCGATATCGGCGCCGCTCATGCCCACGATCTTGCGAGATAACAGATCGAGCTTGACATCCGGCGCCATTGGTATCTTCGCGGTGTGTATACGCAGAATAGCTTCCCGGCCCTCCCGGTCGGGAAGGGGGACCATCACCTGCCTGTCGAATCGGCCCGGGCGCAGCAGGGCCGGGTCAAGAATGTCGGGCCGATTTGTGGCGGCCAGTACTATTACTTCCTGGCGCTCGTCAAAACCGTCCATCTCAACCAGAAGCTGATTCAGGGTCTGTTCTCTTTCGTCGTTCGTCGCGCCGAGACCGGCGCCGCGCCGCCGACCCACTGCATCCAATTCGTCAACGAAAACGATGGAAGGTGAGGCAGTTTTGGCCTGCTCAAAAAGGCTGCGGACCCGGCTCGCTCCAACCCCAACGAACATCTCGACAAACTCAGAGCCGCTGATAGAAAAAAAAGGCACCCCCGCTTCGCCCGCTACGGCACGAGCCAGCAGGGTTTTCCCAGTACCGGGCGGGCCAACGAGCAGGGTGCCGCGGGGTATGCGCGCCCCTATCTGGTGATACTTTTGCGGGTTTTGAAGAAAATCGACCACTTCCTCCAAGTCGCCCTTGGCCTCGTTAGCGCCGGCGACGTCATTGAATGTCACCTTAGGCTGCTCACTGCTGTAAAGCCTGGCCTTCGATCGTCCGAGTCCGAACAGGCTTGACTGACTGCTCATGGCCTTGCGGCCCATCCATACGAAGTAAAAAACGAGAAGGAGCATCGGCGCCCAATCCACGAGCAGAGTGAGAAACCACGGTTTGGAAGGCACTTTTGCATTCACAGTGACATGATGGGCCTCGAGGAGCGGCATCAGGGCCGGGTCCCCCACTGATTCGGGAAATACAGTGGTAAAGTTGCCATATTTTTGCGGAGCTGCACCAGGCTTGCGAGTATTTTCGCCATCATTTTTGCCTTCCTGAACTCCAGAAAGATTCTCTGAGCCGGTATTTGCCGGCGTCTCTGCCTTCCCGGGCCGCGAAGGCGCCCCGGTAGCCGATGATTCCGGCCAGAGGATCGGTTTAGCAAAAGTACCGCTGATTTGCGGGCCGACAATGAGCACTTCGGAGACGTTGCCGGCGCGAACCTGCTCAAGGAAAGTTGAATATGGGATAGTGGCTTCAGGTTTCGAGGGCTGCAAGAAGAGCGCCGCATTCCAAACGAAGAGCGCAAGTAAGACCACCCACCAAAACGAGGACCCCAACCACGGCGGCCGTTGGTTACCCGATTCCTTTTGCTGTTTTCCCGGTGTCGTTGGCTGCTTGTCGATCATCGCTTTTCGAATCCAAAAGAATGGGTTGTACAGTCAATTACAATTGGCCGGAAACTTTTTGAAGGTTCATTTACCGGCTATGTAGCTAAGCACTTACCGTGGACCTGTAAACTTCATCGAGGGGGCCTTGCCCTTTGCTGCTGCTGTTGTGCTCCGGATTCAGTAATTCGCAGTTTGCTCGGCCACGGGTAAGAATATCGTGAAGGTTGTGCCTTTGCCCTTCACGCTTTCAACTTCAATTTTGCCATTGAGTTGCTCAATGATTTTATAGCTGACCGAAAGGCCAAGGCCGACGCCTTCTTTAGGGCCCTTGGTCGTGTAGAACGGATCGAAAACCTTGGGCAGCATTTCTTTGGCGATACCGCAACCCGTGTCGGAAATCTTGATGATAACCTGACCGTTGTCTCGCTTTTCCAGACTAGTCCAGACTGTAATAGCGCCCGATCGCCCGATGGCATCGATGGCATTGTCGATAATATTTAGAAATGCCTGTTGGAGCTGAGTTACATCGGTGATAATCCGGGGGAGTTCCTCTCCATAATCGGTTTGAATCCTTATATCCCTGTGTTGCGCTTCATCGGCCAGAAAGCTGATGGCTTCCGCGAGCACAAAATTTACGTCGCAGAATTCCTGCCGAGGTTCCATGCGTCTGCCAAACCGCAACATCTTGTGGGTAATATCCCGGCAGCGATCTAACTGGCGCTCCATTTTTTGGATGTCACCTCTGAGTTCCTCCAGGTCTTTGTTCTCAATCACGGTCCTCAATTCCAGGAGATCATCACTCATCAAACCTGTGAGTTCCTTCATAACCTGAAGCGGATTATTGATTTCATGGGCTATCCCGGCAGCCATTTTCCCCAGGGCGGCCATTTTATTCGATTGGACCGCGAGATCTTCGCTTCTGGCTTTCTCCTCTTCCACCCTTGCCAATGCGTTCGTTATCGAGCGGGAGGTCAGTACCGTACCGGCAACAATCATAAAAATTCCCGCGAGAATTATCAGGATCTCAGAGCGGCGGGCGTTCAGAAGCGGCAACATGTCCTCCTGCAAGTCCTCGCGCGCCACGAGGACCCACTTGGGAAGGGTCAATTCGCTTGTCGCAAAGAGAGTCGCAGTGCCCTTGTAGTCTGACTCCTGCACATTGGCTAACACCTCGGAGGAAAAATCCGGAGCCGCCGGTGCTTCAAGGAGCTTGCCGCTGAATCTCGGGGTGGTCTGCAAAATGTTACTGCGGTTTATGACAAACGCATCGCCATTTTTGCCCAGTTGTGCCCTGTGAACGATTTGTTCGACAATATCGGAACTGATCGTAGCCCGAAGAATCCAGGTCCGATTTCCTTCAACTCTCGTCACCGCAAGGAAGATGTGAGGGATTTTTCGAAACCCGAGCAGGACATCGCTCACATAAAAGCCCGAGGAGATCACCTCATGGAACCACTGCTCCCGACTGTAGTTGGCTGCCTTAAGCTGCTCGGCATAAGGCCCGACATAGGCGAGATTGGTTCCATCCTGGTCGATTACGCCCAGGTCGATAAAAGACTTGGAATGGGACTGAAGGGCCTGAAAAACCGTGTTCAGGAAGGCTTCATCTTTCAAGGCGTCGATCGACTCAACGCGGGCGACCGTGATGAGCTGAGCGATTCGCTCATTGAAAAATGTCTCCAGATGGGAGCTTCGATTTTGAACTCGAGCCCTCAGCGACTCGATGACATTTTCCCTGTATGCCTGTCTGTACTGATGATAAATGCTCGCTCCCAGGCACAAGAGGGGAACGATTGAAAAGAGCAGCGTCATCAGAATTATCTTGGTTCGAAGCTTTTGAAAGCCCCCTGAAATCATGTGACCTCCCTATCCGGATGCGGCTGTCGCGCACCAGGCCTCCCGCGAACGCTCAACGCGCCAGATAGACGTGTCGCGCGGTCGGCCTGCCCGCTACGCGCTCGCACGACGCAGAATGGTTATTTTTTTTCGGTATGGTACTATATAAGTCTGTCATACGAGGCCTCCCGCGAACGCTCAACGCGCCAGATAGACGTGTCGCGCGGTCGGCCCGCCCGCTACGCGCTCGCACGACGCAGAATGGTTATTTTTTTTCGGTATGGTACTATATAAGTCTGTCATACGAGGCCTCCCGCGAACGCTCAACGCGCCAGATAGACGTGTCG
>JBEKQE010000105.1:0-16921 GCA_049520035.1 Syntrophobacteraceae bacterium
GGTCGAGCCGGTCGATGTCAGCCTGATCACCGAACAGATCAAGCATAGCTGGTACGAAGGCGATCCCAAGGGACTAAACCCGGCCAAGGGCGAAACCAAGCCCAAGTTCGACAAGTATGACACCGCCGCCCGGTATAGCTGGATGAAGGCGCCGCGCTACAAAAACGAGCCGATGGAAGTTGGGCCGCTCGCGCGCGTTCTGGTTGCCTACGGCAAGGGCGTTCCGGCGGTGAAGGAAAACGTTGACGCGGTGCTGAAAAAACTTGCCATACCTGCTGACGCGCTTTTCTCCACTTTGGGCAGAGTTGCGGCCAGGGCGGTTGAGACCAAGGTTATCGGCGAGGCGATGGGGACTATGCTTGGCCAGTTGGTGGAAAACATCAAGAAAGGCGACCTGAACATCTGCGACGAGAGGACATGGGACCAGATGCCAGCCGAAGGCATGGGCGCGGGGCTGAACGATCCGCCCCGAGGCGCGCTGGGGCACTGGATCGACGTCAAAGACAAAAAAATCGCCAATTACCAGTTGGTGGTGCCGTCCACCTGGAATATCGGCCCGCGCGACGCGGACGATAAGAGAGGTCCTTTGGAAGAGGCGCTCATGGGTACCCCGGTTGTCGATCCCAAAAGGCCCGTGGAGATCCTTCGCACCATCCACTCTTACGACCCCTGCATCGCCTGCGGCGTGCATGTGATCGACACCCGCAGCAACGAAGTCTATAAATTTGAAGTTGTCTAAGACAGGTTTATTGGATAAGTATAGGGAGTCCGACCGCGCGCTGTGTGCGGCCGGGTTCCCTTTTTTGCAGCCGGACGGTTTCAGGCAGGCGTTTATGTATGTTTGATAAACACATACTGGTGCTGGGGGTTGGAAACATCTTGCTGGGCGACGAAGGGACCGGGGTTAGGCTAATCCAGAAACTCGAAGAGGAATACGTCTTTTCACAAAACGTAGAACTCTACGACGGAGGGACCCTGGGGCTCAAGCTCCTCGAACCCATCTGCCGGTCCGACTTTGCGATAGTGGTGGATATAGTCCGCGCCGGTGGCCCCCCAGGCGCCATATACCGCATCGCGGAAAAGGATTTGTCCAGGAAAATCCCTTACAAGAGCTCTCTCCACGAACTAAATATCGTAGAAACCCTTATTTATGCCGAAGAGCTTGGAAACAAGCCCGAGACGGTTGTGATCGGAATCGAGCCTGGAGACTGGACATCATGGAGCACCGAACTTACCGGAGCTGTCCGAAACCGGATGGAGGATTTTGTAGCGGTGGTCCTGGGGGAGATTGAAAAAGCGGGAGGCTCCTGGAAAAAAGCTGAACAACCTGTTAAAATCGGGCGAGTGGTGTGAGCATCCATTCGCAGGGACCTTATTCCCGTCCGCTGACCACAGTTCGCTGATCACTCAAAAGCGAATACTCGATGAATCTCTAGAGAAGGGAAGTGCAAATGTGTCTGGCCATTCCGGGTGAAATCGTAGAGATAGACGATGGAGTTGCAACTGTGCGGATTGCAGGGTCGATCAGAAAGGCGTCCCTTCTGCTTCTGTCCGAAGAACCCAAACCGGGAGATTATGTCATAGTCCATGCGGGCTTCGCGCTTCACGTGGTTGACCCCGACGAAGCCATGGAATCACTTCGTCTCATTCGCGAACTGGCTTCCTTCGCGGACGAAGAAGTTGTATGAAAAAAATAATCATTTCCGTCCTTGGCCACGACAGGCCCGGTATAATAGCCGCAGTTTCAGAGGTTCTTTTCCGCAACGGATGCAATATAGAAGACGTTAGCCAGAGCATACTCCAGACCGAGTTCGCCGGCGTATTCATCGCCTCCCGTCCGGACACGCTGACGGTCGGCGAACTCAGTGGCCGCCTGCGCGAGAAGCTCGATCCTATGAGGCTTTCGGTCCTCCTTCGCGAAGTGGATGCCGCCGGAGTTTGGGAGGCCCCGCCCAGCGAGCCTTTCGTCATAACTACAATGGGACCCGACCGCCCCGGCCTCGTCGCAGGCATAACCGAACTGCTGGCGCGGTTTGGCGTTAATATCTCCAATCTAAAAGCGGTTTTCAGGGGTGGAGACAATCCGCACGAAAACACGATGATATACGAAGTGGACATTCCCCTCGCGGTGGACCAGAACCTTTTTCGCGAAGCGCTCTATGAACGCGGCAGGGAACTGGGCCTCGATGTAAGTCATCAGCACAGAGAAATTTTCGAAGCCATCCATAGGGTCTGACCGGCGGACAATCCCATGCTTACTCACATGGAAGTGCTTTCCACACTCGAAATGCTCAAAAACGAGCATCTCGACGTCCGAACCGTTACTTTGGGCATAAGCCTGTTAGATTGCGCGAGCGATGAGCCGGCGAGGTTCATCGACAGGATGAACTATAAAATTGGCGCCCTTGCCCGGGACCTGGTAAAGGTTTGCGACCAGATGGCGGTTCGCTATGGTATCCCGATTGTGAACAAGCGGATTGCGGTAAGTCCCATTGCGGTCGCCGCATGTTCTTGCGCGCCGGATCGGATGATCGAGGTTGCCAGGGCGATGGACCGCGCTGCAAAGGGAGTCGGGGTGGATTTCATCGGCGGGTTCAGCGCTCTTGTCGAAAAAGGTTTCACCAGGGGGGACCACGCCCTCATCGAGGCCATCCCGGAGGCGCTTGCGGCAACTGAGCGTGTCTGTTCCTCGGTAAATGTGGCGTCCACCCGTGCAGGCATCAATATGGATGCGGTCTACCTCATGGGGAAAACTGTAAAGAGGACCGCCGAGCTTACCAGGGAGCGCGACGGAATCGGGTGCGCAAAGTTGTGCGTGTTTGCAAACATCCCCGAAGACGTTCCTTTCATGGCCGGCGCCTTTCTCGGTGTGGGCGAGCCGGACTCCGTCATAAACGTCGGCGTGAGCGGTCCCGGCGTGGTCAAGAAAGCTTTAGACCGCGCGCGTCAGGCAAATCCCCGGCTTGATCTGGGACAAATATCGGAAATCATTAAACATACTGCCTTCAAAGTGACAAAAGTCGGTGAACTGATCGGCAGGCGTGTGGCCGGTGATCTTGGGGTTCCATTCGGAGTGGTTGACCTCTCGCTTGCTCCGACCCCCAACGTCGGAGACAGTGTTGGGGAGATCTTTCAGAGTCTGGGGCTTGGCAGCATCGGCGTTCCGGGCACGACCGCCGCCCTGGCGCTCATAAGCGACGCGGTAAAAAAAGGAGGGGCGTTCGCAAGCTCTTACGTGGGCGGTCTGAGCGGCGCCTTTATTCCGGTGAGCGAAGACCTCAATATTGCGGAATCGGCTCGGCAGGGATTTCTTTCAATCGAAAAGCTCGAGGCGATGACAAGCGTATGCTCGGTCGGATTGGATATGATCGCCCTGGCGGGAGATACTTCAGCCGAAACCCTCGCCGCGATAATAGCCGATGAGATGGCAATAGGGGTGATAAATAAGAAAACAACGGCCGCAAGGCTTATTCCGGTTCCGGGTAAAAAAGTGGGAGACAAAGCCCATTTCGGCGGCCTGCTCGGAGAGGCGCCAATTATACCGATATCGGGAATGGACAGCTCCGGAGAGTTCATCTCCCTTGGGGGCCGCATCCCCGCCCCGACGCAGAGCCTTACTAACTAAGGCATGAATAATACGCATGACTTTTAAAGATTTAAACCACGGATGGGGAGCGTAGCGGGGTGGATGAGCACGGATAAAATGGCTTCAATCACAAAGATCTGCGCTGGAAGCGTGTGGTGCTCTGATTAGGACAAAAGCCCAATCCGTGGTATCCGTGAAATCCGTGGTTTCCCGCCTCAGCTTTTCTGCGGAAGATGCCGCGCTGCGAGCCATCCGGCCGCGAAGGCGAAAAGAACCATGATCCCCAGCAGTACCGCTGCGTTTTGCAGCATATCCTCGGATAACCAGTTGAAAGGCTTTTCAGGGAAACCGGCTGCTATGTGGAGTTGTCGCGACGATCCGTGTGTTACGCTGGTAAAGGCAAAGTTTCGCACGACTCCATCCATGCCTTTTTCTCCCACAAATCCTTCCTCCTGGCTTAGCATCGCCTTTATTACGGGCGCATCCGGCACAGAGCGCCCAATCCACTCATCGACGTTTGGGTAGCTGGCCAGAATGGTCCCTTTCGAGTCAACAATCAAAACCTCGCTGTTTTCGGGCAATGACTTTTCAGGAATCTGAACCAGCGTCTTCAGGTCCAGGGAGGCAAAAATTACGCCTTTCGGCTGACCGGTTTCACTGAAACACGGGTAAACGAGACCGATTGAATGCTTGCCGGTGGTGAGGGCAGGCGCATAATCGCTGAAAACGAACTGACGGGTTCGAACGGCCTGCTGAAAATACTCCCTGTCTGCGATATTGGTCCCGGCCGAACTTGCCCCATTGCAGAAAACGTCCCCGTTCAGGTCAGCCGCCTCAATGTTGCTGAAAAATGGCTCATCCTTCAGAATATCCGAAAACAGGCTGCTGCATGATTCCGAATCTTCCCGAATTACATGTGGGGATTTCGATAGAACTGCCAAAAGAAGCCGGGTCTGCTCCATCAGTTGCCTGTTAGATGCGGCCACATATTGAACCAGTCTGCGGGCCGTATTCCGGCTTTCGGCCTTTTCATTATTCCATTGCTGGTAGGCCGGATGAATGATTACATCGGCGGCGGGTAAAAAGAAAAGCGGAACAAAAATCAAAATTTGAAGCTGGAGCATTTTTGCATGAGACATTTGCCATCCTTTATCGAATGGGAAAAAATCCACGTCCAATTCTGCAAAATGCACTATACATATTTTGCTTGTCAATAACACCGAAGGTATTATTTTATCCTGAGTCAACTCCCTCATCTTGGCGGTTGTCGAGCCATGATCTACACGGACTCAGGCTGGATGAAGAAGACTTTTGAAAGTTGCAAGCCCTCTGTCCGCCGGCGCTGGCTTGTTTTCGCTGCTGGAGTGGTATGGTTCACGGTGGGTTGCGGGCTGATGGCGGTGGCCTGTTTTTGGCTTTACCGTTCAGCGTGGCCTTTGAGCCTCGTGCTTGGCGCGCTAAGCCTTGCCCTGGGTCTGATCGTCCATTCTTTTGGGTTTTCCCGAATCGTTAGGAAAAACCTTGAGCGGATCGGCGGCAAACCCGAAGTGGTTTGTCTTTTCGCGTTTCAGGGCTGGAGGAGCTATTTTCTCATTTTGACTATGATGCTCATGGGGTACGCACTTCGGCACCTTCCCATCCCGAAGGATGTTGACGCGATGATCTATTTTACAGTTGGATCGGCCCTGATCTGCGGCAGTTCACTGTATTTTCGGCAATTTTCCGCCGAAAATGCCGGCTAGACCTGCTCCCGGACCGGCGTATCCGGGTATGCGCTTTGATTTGAGACAAGGAAATGCAACATGCATTTTGTAGTTATCGGCACAGGCGGGATTGGGGGCTATTATGGGGCGCGTCTACAAGCCAGTGGCCAGTTAGTTACCTTTATTGCCAGGGGAACTCACCTGCAAGTGCTACAAACCCGATCGTTGCGCGTTAACCATCCCCAATGGCGGTTTGATGCCCCGGTAAGAGCTTGCTCGCTGGAGCAATTTCTCCAAAGCTCCTTACCACCCGAAGCGGACTTGATCATTCTCTGTGTCAAAGCGATTGACACAGAGACCATCGCCCGTCAGCTTGCAGACTGGCTCGGGGAGTTCTCTACGCCGGTGCTGTCGTTACAAAACGGAGTGGACAACGAAGCCGTGCTGACCAGACACTTGGGCGCGGAGCGGGTTCTGGGAGGGCTGGCCGTGCGGATCGGCTCGCACCTGACTTCGCCGGGCATCATCGACGCCGTTGGGCCGGCGCAGGTAGTGCTGGGCCAATGGCCGACGGCTGCGGCGGCTTCTAACTCGACAGAACTGCTCAAGCGGTTGGACGCTGTTTTCAACCAGGCTGGCATTCCCACCCGATTGGTCGACAACATTCAACTTGAACTGTGGCGCAAGCTGGTCATCAACAACGGCGTGAACCCTTTATCCGCCCTCACCCGCCTGGATACCGGCACGCTCATGCACGACTCCGGGCTGTCGGAGGTTGTCTACGGACTGATGGCCGAAGCCGCGGCGGCCGCAGCTGCCGATGGGGTGTCGCTGACCGAAACCGACTGCAAGGAAATGTTTGAGTTGGTCCGCCACTTTGACCCGATAAAAACCTCGATGCTGGTGGATTTTGAGCACCACCGCCCATTGGAGTTGGAAGCAATCTGTGGCGCGGTGCTATCCCGGTCGCGGCAGTTGCAGCGCGAGGCGCCCTATACGTTTACCATCTACCAACTGCTGCGGTTGGCCTCCTCACCCATGTCCTATGAAATCGGCCTGCGGCAAAGGCGGGCTTGATGCCCGCCCCAGTGAATCCGGTGAAGCAGCTTTTTCGCCGGTTATGCTCCTCCCAGCCAATGGGAGTTAAACTATTTCCCGGCAGGTTGCCTGCAGGAAACAAAATTCGCCCCTGGGCGGTATCAACTCGACAACCTCGACTACCTCGAAAGCCCCATCTATCTCAGTAGGCTTCCTCTACCGCATCCGGCAGGTTCGGGTAACGGTGAGGATTCTTTCGGTGAAGCGCTCTCCGGCGCAGGACTGATTACCGAAGCGGATTTTACGCCATTGAACGGTGGGCCGGATAGCCCGCTCAGCCGCATTATTGGTTGGCTCGATTCCCTCACATGGTCATTGCCGGCAACATCAAAAAACGTCTCCTGCCTCGGCTCCACGCTCGATTGCAGCGTGCATGTTTCCGCTAAGTCCGGCCCTTTCTTTGAATGCCTGTGGCCAGGCCACGGCCTGGATCACTTGACTTTCGGCGAACCATTCATAAGAGATACAGTGGGAGCAGCGGGCAAGTCGCCCCGCATGCCGGGGATATGTCATATGCCAGGGAGGACAAATGGTAGTGGAGGACGTGCAGGGGGCTTTGGCCCTGATAAAAGGGGAAGGAGAGGCTGAAGGGCCGCACCGCCGCTGTGATGTCAGTGTTGAAGGCCGGCGGGATGTCGAGCTTCTCGATGCCTATTCACAGGCTGTAATAACGGTAGTTGAAACCGTAGGGCCTGCGGTTGTCGGCATCTCGGCAAAGAGGATACAGCCGGTGGGAAGAGCGGAGCAGGTCGCGTCGGGTTCCGGGGTGCTCATCACCCCGGATGGCTACATCCTCACCAACGATCATGTCGTTCAGGGTGCAAACCGCTTGACCGCGACTCTCCAGGATGGAACAAGCCTTGATGCGGCGTTGATCGGCACGGACCCCGCCACGGACCTCGCGCTGATCAGGGCAGGCGGATCGAGCCTTCCTTACGTTGCGATGGGAGACTCGTCGGTCCTGCGCGTAGGGCAGCTCGTGATCGCCATAGGCAACCCATTCGGGTTTCAGTCAACCGTTTCGACAGGTGTGGTGAGCGCCTTGGGCCGTGCCCTCAGAAGCAGAGATGGAAGGCTCATCGAGAACATCATCCAGCATACGGCGCCTCTTAACCCCGGAAATTCCGGGGGACCGCTCGTTGATTCCAGAGGACGGGTCGTTGGCCTCAACACGGCCATCATTGCCATGGCACAAGGGATAGGTTTCTCCATCCCTTCCGATACGGCGAAGTGGGTGGTGTCTCAACTACTGACGCTGGGAAGAGTGAGACGCGGTCACCTGGGGATAACCGCCCAGCAGCGGCCGCTTGCACGACGTCTGGTGCGCTTTTATCAACTGGCAGCAGAATATGGTGTCGAAGTCATGGCGGTAGCGCCGCAGAGCCCTGCCTCTATCGGCGGTATTAAAGAAGGCGATCTCATCGTAGCAATAGACGGGCATGAGGTGACCAGTGTGGATCACATCCACAGGTTCCTCGCAGAGTGGCCCGTCGGGAATCCGGTGAGGCTCAACATCATTCGTGGACAGGATCGCATGGAGGTGGATGTTGTCCCAGTTGAGGCAATATCCCCGGGTTAGGGCGCTTCTCTCACTTTAATAGCGCGGCCGGGCAGGGCTGCCAGGGTCAGGCCCAATGCCGCTAACTTAGATAAACATCAGATTGGGTCCCTTCTCTTTAGTTTTGGTTTTTGGACCCATTAACCATACACCCCGGAAGCCAGGAATCCCCCACTCCTGGCTTTCTCCTCGTATGACAGGCTTATATAGTACCCTACCGAAAAAATAACCACTCTGCGTCGTGCGAGCGTGTAGCGGGCAGGCCGACCGCCGCCATTCTCGACGCTCTCCATTCCTGACCTGTCTATGATCACTGTCCATGACCAGAGACGGGGCGTTTGCGGGAGGCCTGGTACTTGAGATCCGTATCACCGGAGTCCATCATGCCGTTATCCAACTGGGCGCTGGTCTTCATCTGTCAGTGGCAGCTTTCAGTGCCTCTGACCTGTCACTATCGCATCATTTTCGCCTGATGGGCATCCAACACACTGGGGTGGAAACAAGGCTGTCAACTGCGGGGATGGTGGAGTGTCCTGAAACTGCCCCGAAATCGGTCCCGTTTACCTTGCTGTTGCGTTTTTGATTCGTATATGGGAAGATTCTATTCGAGAGGGGTGAGTCGCTTCAAAAACCGGCTTGAGGAGGAGGATCTAAATGGCTAAATGTGTGAAAATTTGGGCCTTTCTGTTGATTTCAGGCATTGTGCTATTGCAGATTTCAACAATCACTGCTTTGGCAAACGAGCTATGGGTGGCGCCCTCGGAAGCCGAGACGACTTATGGATACTGGGGCGTCACGAGCACCGGTGCCGCCCATTTTACTTTTACCATACCTGAAGACATGACAACTTTCTCCGATGCAAAAATTGTAATAATATCGACAGCGACTTTAAATCTTCAATATACTGTAACAATTACAGTTGCAACTGATGGACAAAGCTATACGAATTACATTAAGTCTGAGGTTGGTCCCACGGATACTCTGCTTGGAAAGGAACTTCAAGAAATCGATATATCCGGCATGATTCCCACAACAGTTGTTCCGGGTCAGGATCACATTTCAATTTTCTTTAGCGCTAATGCTCCATATAAACCATACATCAAAGTCATGGGGCTTCGTTTTATCTATGTTGGTACATCCGGGGCAGAAGGACCGACCGGACCGACAGGACCGACAGGACCGGCCGGCGGTCCGCCGGGACCGACCGGCGCGACAGGACCAGCCGGAGCGACAGGACCGGCCGGACCGGCCGGAGCGACAGGATCAGCCGGACCGGCCGGTACGACAGGACCGGTGGGGTTAACAGGCAATACCGGACCGACTGGACCGACCGGCGCGAAAGGACCGTCCGGCGGACCGCCAGGACCGACCGGTCCGACAGGACCGGTGGGGTTAACAGGCAATACCGGACCGGCAGGACCGACCGGGGCGCAAGGCAATGCCGGACCAACCGGACCGACGGGACCGACCGGATTAACAGGCAATACCGGACCGGCAGGACCGACTGGGGCGCAAGGCAATGCCGGACCAACCGGACTGACGGGACCGACCGGATTAACAGGCAATAGCGGACCGGCCGGACCGGCCGGACCGGCCGGGGCACAAGGCAATGCCGGCGCGACAGGACCGACGGGGGCAACGGGGGCAACGGGGACAACGGGGACATCGGGCATCAACTCTTTTACATACTACTCTAGTGTGGAGCTGGTAAACAACATGCTCTCGGGAGGTTCAACTCAGGTGCAAGCGTCTTGTCCCAGTGGGTACAAGGCAATTGGTGGAGGTTATTCTTCCAACTCCTCAACTGTGGTGGCCTATGCCGCCTCGGTCAATTTCGCGAGCAACCTGTACGAGGTAACCTTCGTAAACCTGGGCACAACAACAACCTCGCCGACTTTAGAGGCTGATGTATACTGCGCCCAATTCACGCAGTAATCAATAAAGCACTTATTTCATGTTATGCAGGATATTGTTTATCCTGCATAACATGGATCACCTGCGCGCGCGTCCATGCTCTCCTGCCAATTACTGGAGAGCTGCTTAATCGCCCATCCGGAGGCAGGACACGGGCGGAAGCCGCTTCCAATTCGGGAATCGGCAAATTTTCGCAGGATGAAGATGAATATCGCCATACTCATACCGGCATACAATCCCTCCGAGGAACTTGCTTCTTTTGTGGAACGGCTTGCTTCCGCAAATGTCAGGGCCGTCATTGTGGTAAATGACGGCAGCGGCCATGGTTGCGGTCCCACTTTTCAGAAGCTGCGAAGGACTGGGCGCGCCGTGCTGCTCGAACACGCAGCTAATCTCGGTAAAGGGGCGGCCCTGAAGACGGGGCTGCATTACGCATGCTCGAACTTTGACGGCCTCATTGGCGTTGTAACCGCAGACGCCGATGGTCAGCACCTGGTGGAGGACGTCCTGAAAGTGGCCCGGTGGCTGGAAAGCCGGCCCGAAAGCCTGGTCATCGGGACCAGGACTTTTGAGAGTGACGTACCGCTCAGGAGCATAATTGGAAACAGTTGTACAAAAGTGCTCTTCCGTTTGCTCACCGGCAAAAGGGTCTCAGACACCCAAAGCGGCTTGCGGGGCATACCCATGCAATTTGTTCCCAAGCTCCTCGGGATAGAGGCCAACGGGTATGAATTCGAACTCGAAATGCTGCTCGCCGCCAAACACGGCAACCGCAGCATTGTGGAGCAGGAGGTCCGGACCGTTTACATAGACGGAAACAGGTCATCCCACTTCAATGTGCTTCGCGATTCGATGAAGATCTACTTCGTGCTTTTCCGCTTCATGCTGGCATCTCTCATGACGGCGGCTGTCGATTACACTGTTTTCATGATAGCATTCAGCATTGCGTCGAACATCTTCCTCAGCCTGTACCTGGCCCGCGCCATCGCTCTTGCCATCAACTACACGGCAGTTAAAAACCTCGTATTTTTTTCAGATCAGAAACACCGGGTAGTCTTTCCCAGGTACGTGTGCCTTGTGATCGTCAACGGGCTGATCGCTTACGGCATGATCAACTTCCTTGTCGCATCCTTCGCGTTAAAAGTGGTAGTGGCCAAAATAATATCCGAGCTGATCATTTATTTTGCCAATTTTGCGATTCAACGGGACTTCATTTTTTCAAGCAGAACTAAAAAGACAGGGGCTGGGACGGGTTTAATACATTACAACGCCGCCGTGGAAGGCGACGCTACCGTCCAGCTTTGAATCAGCGCCGTTTTTCGTATCACGACGGTAGCGCCGCCTTCCACGGCGGCGTTGTCCGTATCACGATGGGCAGATCCCGTGCCGTTATGGCCCTGGCAACTGGCAACGGTGCGCCGCCAATCTTGCATAACTCGGACGTCCTGGACTTTGAGCCGCCATTAGGTGAATCTCGCCTTTAGCGCCGGTTTAATACCACGTTCCATTCAAGTTAGTCCCAAAAGAAGCTGAAAAGCTCGGGGGTTGGGGGGACATTTGCCCCCCGAACCCCCGAGCAGCTCTCCATGCCCGGACCATGATCCTGCTCTATATGGCGCTGCGGCGGGGCCCTGCAAGTGCTGGGCAACCGCCGCCAGCGCCGAGCGCTTGGTCGCGCGCAGACGCGCGCGGCCAAATCTTGCGGGGGCTGGGGGGGCCAGGGGAAGTCACTTCCCCGCTCTTTTCGATTGCTTCAACTTGAGCGCAACTTAGTATCACTTGTGCGCTGCCGGCGGCCGGGTGTTCACTGCTCGCCGTCCAGGGCCTGGGCCAATGCGAGATTATTTCTGGCCAGCTCGAAATGGGGGTCGATGGCCAGGGCGCTCTCGCAGGCTTCGATTGCCGGCGCCCTTTTCCCAAGCCGCACATAGGCGATGCAGATGTTGTTGTATGCCTGAACGCAGGTTGGCCTCAACTTGAGCGTCTGCCTCGACGCCTCGATGCACTTATCGAACTGATTGCCCTCGTAATAAGCCAGGCTCAGCCATAGGTAGTTATCAGGCGTTGGGTCGATTTTTGTGGCGAGTTCCTGTACCCGTACCGGATCGGCGGAATTGAGAACCACCTCTCGGTAGGTCCTGGCCGTGGAATCTTCGGGGGAGAGCTTCAAGGTCTGGTCAACGGCCGCACCAAGGGCCTTCCAGTCACGCTGCTGCGCATAGATGCGCATAAGAAGGTATCTCGCTTCGGAAAAGCCCGGGCTCAATTCCACGGCTTTGGCGAGAAGCGGCAGGGTTTCCGCCGGCCGGTTGTGCTCGTGGAGAAACCGGGCATAGTAAAAGTAGCATCCGAAGTAGCGGGGATCGCACTTAAGGGCCTTCCTGAAATGCTCTTCGGCAGCGGCCCCCTGGCCCAGTGCGTTCTGTGCGATAGCTATGTTTATGTGCAGATAGACGTAGTCCGGAGACAGCGCCAGCCCCCGCTCGAAGTAGCCGAGCGCTCCCCGGACGTCGCCTCCGGACATCAAAGCGAGGCCGTAGTTCATTAGCCCTCGGGCATTGCCAGGGCTCTTCAACGTCACGTCACGCCAGAGGGTTTTCTCATTTTTCCAGACCTTGTTTCGCTGGAAAGTCCCATAGGCATGTCCGCAGAAGAGCGCAAAAATGAGCACCGCGAAGCCCGCTCTCAGTGCCGGGCTGCGGTGCAAAATCCCCTCGAGCCTCTGTGCCGCCGACGCGATGCCCCAGGACACCGCAATTGTGAGGCCGATAAAAGGGAGGAACATCCTGTGGTCGTTCATGACTTCCGCCAGTGGGACGACACCGCTCGATGAGGGCAGCACACCGATCAGAAACCACATGATCCCGAAAGCAATGGGCCTCGTGCGGTCCTTTCGGGAGGCCCAAACCGCGATTGCGGCCATCAGAACGATGAAGACCGCTCCCACCGCGACGCGGTCGTCAAAGACGTTGGCAATGGGCGCCCAGTCGGTGTCGGCGCTGAGATTGAACGGCAAAAAGAAACTGTTGAAGTAGTGCACGACAGCGAACGGCTGCGCCAGAACATACGAGAGCCGCGAGAGCGTGCTTGGCGTGTATGTCCCTGGGAGCATCCGGGAGCAGAGGCCGATAAGGCCGCCGCAAACCAGGATTGAAGGAGTAACCATGAGGATCGATCGGCCGAACTCCTCGCTTTTACCCGCCTTGAAAAGGTCTGTCAGGGGGAGTTTTTTCTCGATGAGGACGTAGGCCAGCAGGAAAAGCGGGAAAATAACCGAAACCTCTTTCGTGAGCACGGCCAGGGCCGCGGGAAAAAGGTACAAACCGAACCTTCGCCATGCGGGCCGGGCGGCGTAGATGAGCAGCGAGGCAACCATGAGCAGCGTGGAGAGAAGGTCCGAGCCTGCGCTGACATAATTTACCGTTTCGGCGTTGGCGGTATGGAGAGTGTAGAAACCCGCAGCAAGGAGGGCGACGGCATCACTCCCGCCATCGGGATTAGACAGTGCAAATATCCTCCGAAAAAGGAAGAAGAGCAGCGCCCCCAGGACTATGAACAGGGAAAAGGCGGCAATGTGGAACCAGACGGGAACGCCGCCTCCCGCCCGGTAAGCCATGGCGAAGAGGGTAGTGAGGACCGGCCTGTACGACTGATTGGCCGGCAGGGCGCTGAAGGTGGTTGCGTCGGTAAAAAATTTCGGGATGTTCCCGAGGCTCCTGATATTGAGGTTTTGCTCTATAACGTGGCTGTCGTCGAAGTGGAAACTATTTCCGAAGTGGTTGGAGTAGGCGATGGCGATGCCGGCCGCCAAGATCGCCGCCAGGAGCCAAAAGAAACCTTTTTGTCTCACCGTGCTCTCTCCCGGAGATACAATGAAGCCCTACGCCTTCAAAGCCGTTTTTCACACGAAGAGTTCGAAGCAGTCGTTGTATATCAAAAGTCCTCTCTTGCGGACAAGTGAGAATGGAAACAATTAACAGCGAACTGTGAACAGCGCACTGATGTGATAAAAGACCGGCACGGAGACAGGCGCTCCTTTTTCGGATTTCGTCGTCCCCGTCTCTCCGCGTCCGTCTTTTCCTCCCTTGACCGGACCATGCCCGGCCTCTGTGGTGACCGGGTACTCGCAAGTCGCTTGAAGTGGCGGGATTGGAAAGCGTATCGACGCGCTGGTAGAAAAAGCGAAATCGAGGAATATGCAAGATAGAGATAATTTTCTTCAAATTCATTCCCAATTGTTGCAAAATCGTAGGAGTTTTTAGTTTTGAGTTTTGAGTAAAAAATGGAGTTTGTGAGAGTAACAATTCAGGGCGATTCTGCCACTTTTGGAATAGGACTTCCCTAACCGAACTCAAAACTAAAAACTGTTTTTGAGGCGAGCATGGCTGGTTCAAGAAGCTATCGGGATTTGGTGGTCTGGCAGAAATCCATGGACTTGGCTGAGAGCATCTATTCCTGTACTCGCTCCTTTCCCTGCGAAGAAATGTATGGCATGATCTCGCAGATGCGCAGGGCTGGGGCATCAGTACCCTCCAATATCGCCGAAGGTCAGGCCAGGAACAATTCAGGGGAGTTCCGCCAGTTTCTCGGAATAGCCAGGGGATCAATTGCGGAGCTGGAGACCTGGATTCTGCTATGTGAACGGCTGGGCTATCTGGACTCAGCAAGATCAGAGGTGCTGTTGGCGAACTGCGAGGAAATTCAGAAACTCCTGACGGGTTTGAAAAACTCACTGAGGCCGAAAGAGTTTTGAGTTTTTAGTTTTGAGTTTTGAGTAATATGACTTCCCTTGGCAACTCAAAACCAGAAACTGAACAGGACTTCCCTGGCAACTCAAAACTAAAAACTCAAAACTAAAAACTCCAAGGAGTGTCGGTTGGCAGTATGTGAGCGCAAACTTTACACCATGAAGCTTAGGGGCAAAGCCCTGGAGCTGGGCCGCCGCACGCTGATCATGGGTATTCTCAACGTAACCCCCGATTCTTTTTCGGATGGGGGACAATTCGCCGATTATGAGCGGGCGCTCGCCCGGGCCTTCGAGTTGATCTCGGCGGGTGCAGACATCCTGGATGTTGGAGGCGAATCGACAAGACCCGGATCGGCCCCGGTCCCTCTTCCGCTGGAACTGGAGCGGGTAATTCCAATCATCCGGGCAGTACGTGAAAGTAGCGACATCCCAATATCGATAGATACCAATAAGTCCGAAGTGGCCTTCCAGTCGCTTGCAGCGGGCGCTGACATAATCAACGACGTCAGCTCCCTGCGGTTCGATCCCGGTATGGCGCGGGTCGCCGCTGAATCGGGAGCGCCTGTCATCCTGATGCACATGCTTGGCATTCCTCGTACAATGCAGGTCAATCCTGTATATGAAAGCGTTATCTCGGAGATAATAGCATTTCTGGAAGAGCGGATGAAGTTTGCCGTCCAAAACGGGATAGAGCGGAGTCAAATAATAGTCGATACGGGCATAGGGTTTGGCAAGACTGTTACGCATAATCTCAACATAATAAGGGACCTTGATTCCTTTTCGTGTATGGACCGCCCCATACTTCTTGGCGCCTCGCGCAAAAGATTTATCGGTAAAGTTCTTGGCCGGCCCGAAAGTGAAAGGGAGCTGGGAACGGCCGTGGTGAATGCCTTTGGTATTGCGGCCGGGGCCCATATCCTCAGGGTGCACGACGTTGCTTTTCATCGGGGAGCGGTTGACTTGGCGGAAGCTGTTCGAAGCGGCTGTTTCTCCGAAAGCTGAAAAATCACTGCAAAAGGTGGGCGGTTCCCCTTGAAGCTCTTTTTTTAGAGTGTTATGGAGATCGTATGGGAAAGCTTTTCGGGACCGACGGAATTCGTGGCGTTGCAAACGTCCATCCAATGACGACGGACCTGGCGATGAAAGTCGGGTTCAGCGCGGCGTATATCTTCAAAAAAGAACACCGCCGGCCAAAGATCATCATCGGAAAAGATACCCGCCTTTCCGGCTACATGATCGAGAACGCCATCACTGCCGGGATCTGCTCCATGGGGGTCGATGTGCTGCTGGTCGGACCTTTGCCCACTCCGGGGATAGCGTTCATTACCAGCAGCATGCGCGCCGATGCCGGCATAGTCATTTCCGCCTCGCATAATCCATACGAGTATAACGGCATCAAGATATTTGCAGGTGACGGTTTTAAGCTTCCAGACGAGACCGAGAATTACATCGAAGAACTTATCCTCAGTGGCGAAATAGAACGGTTGCCCAAGCCGCCGGCATCGGAAATAGGCCGGGCGCGGCGTATCGATGACGCTCAGGGACGCTATATCGTCTATCTGAAGAATACCTTTCCGCGAGACCTTACCCTTGAAGGGCTCAAAATAGTAATCGACTGCGCGCACGGGGCTGCGTACCGGGTTGCGCCGGCGGTTTTCGAAGAGCTGGGCGCCGAAGTGGTGCTTACAGGCGACAGGCCCAACGGGAAAAATATAAACAGGGATTGCGGCGCTCTTTTCCCCGAGCACATGGCGTCGGTTGTTCGCGAGCAGGGAGCCAACGCCGGTTTTGCCCTTGACGGGGATGCAGATCGGATAATTCTGGCCGATGAGCAAGGAGAAATACTCGATGGCGACCAGATGATGGTTGTTTGCGCAAAGCATTATATCGAGTGCAACAAGCTGAAAGATAAAACCGTTGTCGCAACAATCATGAGCAATCTGGGGTTCGAGGTGGCCCTGCGTGGCCTGGGCGGGAACCTCATAAGGACGCCGGTGGGCGACAGGTATGTCGTGGAACAGATGCGCCAGAACGGTTACAATCTCGGTGGCGAACAGTCCGGCCACATGGTCTTTCTCGATCACGGCACCACGGGCGACGGCATCCTCTCGGCGCTCCAGGTGCTTGCCGTCATGCTTCGCGAAGGGCATCCGCTGTCTGAGCTCAAGAAGATTATGGAGCAATACCCTCAAAAGCTGGTGAACGTTCCCGTAGGCGTAAGAAAACCTATAGACCAGGTCCCGGAAATAGTGAAGCTCCAGCGGGACATCGAACAGCGGCTTGGGGAGGAGGGCCGGATTGTGATTCGCCCCTCT
>JBEKQE010000106.1:0-16804 GCA_049520035.1 Syntrophobacteraceae bacterium
CTCTCCGGCGAGGCCTTGCTGTGCGAAAGATGGTTAAATGAGTGTAAGACGACGGTTTTTGTACCGAACTTTCCCGCAAGCCATTTGGCATTTTTTACCCATTTGGCGATTACGTTGCCCCGCCGCCCGGAATCCTCAGCTTCCACGTGATAGAAAACTACCACGGCTCTGTGAAAGGCGTCCTCCGGGGGCTGTTGCGGGGCGTCCGGCACGCTTTTTTCAAATGGCCTGACCCAGAATTCGGGCGAGTAGAACATGAGGAGCTTCACTCACTCAAACCTCGCAAGATAGACCCGGTGCAATGGCTGCGGGCAACCCGAGATATCTGTCTATTACCGCCAGCATGGCGCTCCTGTCCTCGGGCAGTTTACCACAAACCTCTTCGAACAGGTTCATATTGAGGCTGCGTTCTTCAACATATGGGTTAGATATGCCGATGTCCCAACTCGCGCCATCGCCTCCTTGTCTTGAAAGCTTCCCTCGACTTCTTGAAGAAGGCTCACGCTGTATGCAGTTCATAGCGACTTGCCTGGATACAATTCAACGACCTGTGCTGTTATTTCAAAAATGGCACTCCAAGGTCCCTGCAGATCTTTTTGGCAAGCGTGTTATTAATTTCGGAATGTCTGGGTATCGATGACCTCCTGTTGAGCGTTGGATTGTGCCACCATGAATGTCGACTACCTTCGCTTAGGAACTCGCATCCGCAAGACCGGAGGTACTTGAGGAACTCGGTCCTTTTCATAACGCAATTTTCACTTCCTGAAAGTCCCTCCCTGCGGCAGACAAAGCATCCTGCCTATTGAATTCCAATGCCTCTCGCAGAGTTATTTTAAGGCTTTCGACGAGTTCTTCCCGAGAATGCTCCTGGCAATTCACGCCAGGGACTTCTTCTATCCAGCCAATCCACCAATCGCCCTCTTGTTTCAAAACACCTGTATACTCTTCATTCATACAAAAAACCTCCTTGCATGGCTTCTCTTCAGATGTACTGGTCCGCAAGCTCCGTTATGAGCTTCTCCACATCGCCGCCCGTCTCCGATGCCAGGTCCTTCATCGCAAGTTGCAGCCTCTGACGGATATGGGGATCGTTTAATTCATCGAGCGACCTCAAAGCTCCCCCCCGGCGCCCCAGCCGGAACAGGAGCTTCTCCTCCGGTGGAAGCGCCAGGTAGCGGTCTATTACAGCCAGCATCACCTCTTTGTCCCCTGGCAGGGCGCCCGAGACCTCTTCGAGCAGGTTCATTATGTGGTCAGATGCGACCCGGCTTGAAACCCCATTGAGCAAAGAAATGAATAATCTGATCTCAACAACCGTTTCGTCGTCTGAAAGGGGTGTAAAGCGGCCCGTCTGCTTGTCTTGAAAAAGAGGGACGCGAGAAGGAATGCGCAGGCTCCGAAGCCTTATGAAATGCGGGTTGATTTCATTCAAGACCCGCGCCGATTCCCTTGCGTGCTCCTCGGAAAGCTCCTTTCCTCCAAGTCCCGGCATGATGTATTCGGAAAGCTCCATGCCCGCTTCGATAACTTTTTTACCTGCTTCTATCTGACGCTTTGCGCTGACCCCCTTTTGGACCAGCTTTAACACGCGGTCCGAACCACTCTCCATACCTATGTGAATTCGGTCAAGCCCAGCTTCGCGGATTTCGCCGAGTTCGGCCACGCTCATTTTGGCGAGCGTGCTGCTCCGGGCATAGGATGTAATTCGCCCGATCCCGGGAATCTTTCGCTTCAGATGACGAATCGCTTCGGCGAGCACAGGGGCGGGGAGCACAAAGCTGTTGGCGTCCTGGATGAATACGCTGCCTTTTCCCATATAGAGCCAAACGGCTGCCTGCCGGTGAAAATCATTGAAGCGGGCGCTGGTAAATACGTTTTCCAGGACTTCGCGGGTAATAGTCCCCCCGTAGCCGAGGGTGGCGGAAAAGGCGCGAAGTTCCTGACAAATCTCCGCAGCGGTATCAATGTCCCCCTTGATTTCTTCCAGCGAGCGCCTGCTAAACCGCCTGCCCTTGTACACCGGACAGAAGGTGCACCTGTTCCACGGACAGTTTCTCGTGAAGCGAAACAGCAGGCTCCCCGCTTCGCTGGGAGGACGTATCGGACCCTGTTCGAACCTCTTGTCACTCATTACTCAATCCCCTCGCCTGATATTGGCTCTTTCCAGCAGTAGGCACTTACTGCTAAACTGATCATTGCTAACAGGAAAGACAACTTAGTGAAAAAATAACAGATTTATGGAGAAAATATGGAAGAAAAAGTGACAGCCGTCTATCTCTTGGTCTGGAAGCACGAGTTGACGGCCGAGGACGAAGGCGGCTACGAGCGTACCCTGGCCGCACAGAAGGAAAAATGCCTCAAGTTTATCAGGGAAAAAGGAATAGATGAGTCGCAGGCAGTCTTCTACACGAGCAGGCGTGATTTGTTCAGGGACGTCGAGCGAGACAGGGTAGCGCGCCTGGTCATACATGACATTGGAAGGCTCGCCGCAACGCCGGGAGATATGGAGGGCGCCTTATTCGAACTAGAGATGAGAAAAGTCCGGATTCTGTGCGTGGAGGGAGAAGGCCCGGCTAAATAGAACATCGCCGGCGGTCCCGGGGGGCGGTCCCATGACCGGCCCCCCTTTGCGGTTTCAGCTTTAAAAGCTGTGCAGGTATTTTGCCTGGGCGCCTGAGTCTTTTTGCTCCTTGGGCTCCTCAAAAAACTGCGGTTCATGGTCCAGGGGGATTTCATCCTGTGGTGTCTGAGCCGCGCGCGCTTTGTTCATACGCGCCACAAGTGAACCGAAAACGCCTCGGGACTCAGAGCGGCTCCGCTCTTTTCCCATTCCGCCTTCCTTGAGGTTGCCGCCAACCAGTCCGTTCAACTCCTGGATGAATATCTGCAGCTCCCCTGCACGCGAATTGAGTTCAAAGGAAGATGCTGAAGACTCCTCCGCGTTGGCGGAATTCATCTGGATGATCTTGTCCATCTCGTAGACTGCCCGGCTTATCTGCTCGACTCCCTGGGACTGCTCTTGCGAGCCGGCGGCAATCTCGCCGATAAGTTCTCCGGTTTTGGAGGCGCCGTCCAGTACCCGGATGAATTCCCCGTTTGTCTGATCTACCAGGATTGCGCCGTCTTTGACCTTTTTGACGGTTGACTCGATTAGACCCGCCGTATCTTTGGCAGCCTCGGCCGTTCGCCGCGCAAGGTTTCTAACCTCCTCGGCCACTACTGCGAAACCAGCCCCCACCTCACCGGCCCTGGCCGCTTCCACAGCGGCGTTGAGGGCCAGCAGGTTAGTCTGGAAAGCGACTTCATCTATAGTTTTTATGATTTTCTGGGTCTGCTCGCTTGCCTTGGAGATCTCTTTCATGGAAGCGGTAAGTCCCTGCATGGACCGGTTTGCCTGCCCGACCGTTTCTTTGGTTTCCAGCATGAGACTGTTAGCCTGAGCTGCATTCTCCGCATTCTGCCTGGTCATCGAGGCCATCTCCTCAAGAGAGGAGGAAGTCTGCTCAATTGCCGCCGCCTGCGTTGCAGCGCCCTCCGAGAGTTCCTGGCCGGCATTGGATACCAGGGCCGAAGCGGCGTTCACCTGTTCTGCGATTTCCGTCAACCCCCTGACGGCGTTTCTGACCGGTCTGGTAATCGATCGAACCAGTAACAGGGACAGGCCCCAAAAAACTAAAAGACCGGAAAACAAAATGGCGCACACCATTTTCAGCGCATCTTTTTTTTGAACGGCTATCGATTGGCCGACCTGACTCAAAAGGGCATCAGCCGTGCTCAGGATGTTCGCGCCGCTTTCATTCAGGCTGCTCAGCCTGTCGCTCTCCTTTTGATACAACTGCTGGGACTGATCGATGAGTCCGAGAAAGTTGTGCAGCGACTCCCGGATGCCCACGGTCGCTTTTATCCAGGCCTGGTTTTTCAGCGAGGAGGAGAACTGGTCAAGAGCGGTGAGACTGGTCTGCATGTTTCCGGAGGTAAGTTTCTTGTATTCCTCAATGAATTTCTGATCTCCGGTCAAAAGATACTGAAGCTGGATATTCTGCAACTGAAGGAATGCGTGCCTGCAGTCCTTAACAACGTTAAGCATTCCGAATTCACTGGCGGTAAGCGTTTCCCCGTCCATCTGGAGTTCGGACTGCCTTGTCTCAATATCAACCTGAATTCTGGCCAGTGCTCCTTCGGATATGCGCAGAGGTTTTATCATTTCCTCCTTCAAGCCTTTCTGCCGGGAATGGAGTTCATCAATTTCTTCAAACAGCTTCTTATAGTTTCCGAATTGACTCTCCATCGCCTGGACTCGTTCTTTCCATCCTTCGTCGGCGGCTGCCTTGAGCTTTTCAAACTGCCGCCCGACCTCCCCCGCCTTTGTTCCAAACTCATGTTTCTGTTCGGCTTTGAAAAACTGCAGATAGGTCTTTTCCGCCGCACGGGTGACGAGCACCTTTTCCACTGTTTTAGCAACGTCTTCTTTCACCAGGCCGGCTTGTTCGATTTGGGAAAAGAAAAAAACACCTGCACCCAGAGCGGAAAGCACGAGAAAAGAAGTCAATCCAACGAAACCGAAGAGTTTCTTGTTGAGGCTCACAGGTCCTGTCTTGCATGTCATCGTCCGCTCCCTGTACGGAGAAAATCACTCAGTGCGTGGAGGCGGCCCGCCCTTTCCGTAAGGGAACCACCCGGACCGCGCTGAAATCATTTCACGAGTTTCTGAACCTCTTCGGGAGGCATATCGTATACGCCGCAGCCGAGTACGAGGTCCTCCCCATCAACCTTGACCAGTTTTACGTAGGACACCTTCTGGGAAGGTGTTTTTTCTCCCGGTTTTGGCCACATATAGGCTACCCAGCCTGATCCCTTGGTTTTGGCGACTTCGTTCATTTCGATGAAAAAGAGTTTTCCAGTGGAATCCTTGAGGTCGACACAGTTCTGGCCTTCCATTTTGTACTTGACCGGGTGCACGCGCATAATACCTGACAAATCGTGGATCCAGACATAGGTGCCCGCAAAAATGAACTCACTGTCCTTGCCTCTGAATTTCGGGAAAGCCGCCTTGCCCTCCTTTTGCAGAAGAGCGGCCGCTTTTTCCACCTTGTCCACGATCATCTGGGGGGTTGGCTTTGTCGAAGCGCTGGCCGCACAGGCATCCTCGGATTCTTTGGCCAGCTCGTCAGGGGTCTTTTGCGCTAACGCAGGAATTGCACTAAACAGAAAAAGGGCGCAAAAAGCAACAATCAATTCTTTGAAAAACACTTTCATGATTTCCTCCCCTCCATGTCTTCTTAAAGTTTTTACCTGATTTGGATGAAAACGGCTTTCTCATCCTCCGTACAGCGCCCGTGGAGCTTTGAGGGCTTGTGAAAAACCAGTAGGCTATTGAAGCCTCACGTTCACTCAATTCGGCATAGATAAATCGAACCTTGAAGGAATTTTTATGCCGTGCGCGCACCCGATTAAGAATTAAAAGGAAGTTTCATCGATGCTATGTTTGTTGGACAGTCATAATCCCAGGGGAAAGATAAAGAAAGCCGGCTGCCTTCTTAAAGCAACCGGCTGTGTTTGACATTATTTCCCTCCCCCGTGAAGGGAAAGGGAGGATTAATTAAATTTTAACTCCGCTAAATGTAACGGCAAGTCGGAGCAAGGACATTTTTTTGCTTTAATTCTAATATCCCTTAAGGTCCGCTCGTAGTTCCCCGGATGGATTCCGGCTAAAAAAAATAATCGTTTTTTCAGGGCTGATTTTTTCAGAAAATGTGTGCGGAGATCCAATTAACCTTACGGCCGCCACCTCATCCGGGCCGGAATAACCGCTCAATTCAGGCGGCATTTTGCGGCTGGAAGCCGCTCACGCGAACGCCGCCGGGAGTTTTTCATCATGGGTAAATCAGTTTGGTTTAATCTCGACAAAAATAGTTTGAATTGCAGGGTCATAATCTTATATGATCCAGTTGCCAAGGCCCCAAGAATACAATTGGCTTTGTACGGGGGTGAGACAGAAAAGTCCCATAAGAAGTTTCTCCTTCGATTTGCTTAAATACCCGATATTCCGACCTTTCCGTTGCGCTGCTCTATCTGGGTCCCAGTTCCTTTCAGCCGGAGTGAAAATGTTTCCGGCAACCTCCCTTGTCACGCAGACATTCACCGCAATCGAGCCATTAGCTCCTAACTCATCGTGAGCAGGCTTCCCCCCTCGCAGGGCGTGGGGTTTGTTCCGACGCGGTCTAACGTGGGCCGGGCGCGGGGAACTTGTACTGAGCCTGTCGAAGGACGCAAAGACAGGATTGCACCGCAGAGACCCTTCGGCAGGGCATGCCCTGAGCCTGTAGAAGGGCTCAGGACAAGCTTAGAGAGCGCAGGGATTTGGATCATTCGTCCTTCAATGATTCGTCATTCCAGCCCCGGATCGGGTTCCCCGGGGCAGGTTTGGCTGGCGCCGGAATCCAGTTAAACAAACCCTTGCTTTCCTTTGCCTCCTCTCCGCCTCTGGGGTGCAAATTCAAGCTCTGCCGCGAGGCAAAGAGTATTGGCAGGAAAACCTGAGACGCGCCGCTCCCCACTCAGGGGACGGCTGGAAGGAGTTATCTGATGAAACAGGAAGGTTCTTATCTTGAGTTTTTAAAGCGGGAGTACGATGTTGGAAAGCTTTTCGATCGACCTGAACCGCTCAAAGGCGTTCGGGTTCTGGAAGTTTGCTATGTCGTCCTTGGCCCGGCGGCATGCGATTATCTTGCCGAATTCGGGGCCGAGGTAATCAAGTTCGAAGGCCAGAAGGGGGATCAGATGCGGTTCGTAACGCCTTACGCCTTTTTCTGGAAAAACATGTCCCCAGGCTTGGAGATCGAGAACCACAATAAGTACTGGGTCGGAATGCACATGGGTAACCCAAAGGCCAAAGAAATTTTTCTCAGTCTGGTCAAGAAGGCCGACGTTGTCGTGGACAATCTCACGCCGGGCAGATTGGCCACGTGGGGGCTCAGCTACAGGGAACTCCGCGAAATCAATCCGAGCATTATCCAGCTTCATGTCTCAGGTTATGGAAGCTGGGGACCCTGGACCGGGAGAGCGTCCTATGATGCAGTGGCCCAGAGTATGGGAGCGCTTTCGCCCATTACGGGGTTCGAGGAGCGCGGGCCGATCAAATCGGGCGTCTGGATTGCTGACTGGACCACCGGGCTGATGTGCGCGGTCAGCATCATGGCCGCTCTCAATTACAGGGAAAGAACGGGCGAAGGCCAGTTCATCGACTACATGCAGGTGGAAAACGTCATTCGAATGCTCGACTGGACCTGGCTCTTTACACATAAAAGCGGCACGGACCGAAAGCGGTCCGGGAACCGCGACCTTGCGATCTGTCCCTCCGACCTTTTCAGATGTTCGGACGGATGGGCGGCGGTAGCCGCTTTCACCGAACAGGAGTTTAAGGGTCTTTGCGAAGCGATGGGCCAGACCTCGCTCTTTGAAAAATTCCACGACCCGGTTGAACGCCTCAAAGACGAAAATGCCCGTGATATCCTGCAGGCAATTGAAGCCTGGACCGCTGGCAAGACGGTCGAGCAGGTCGAAGAACTGGGCAACAGGCTCGGATTCGCCGCCGGGCGTGTTCTTTCCGCAAACGATGTTTATCACAGCGAACATTTTCGCGAACGCGGAACCCTGCAGCAGTACGATGACGCTCTCTACGGCGACATGGTGCAGCCCTGCTATCCGCCCCGTCTCAGCAAGACGCCCTCAAGGCTGAAGTGGAGCTCTCGGCCCCTGGGCTTCGATAACGACTACGTTTTCACCAAAATCGTGGGTCTGCCGCGCACTTATATCAAGGGTCTCGAAGAAGAAGGGATCATTTTCAGGTGGAACCCCAGCATCCCGTCTCATTGTCCGCCTTCGGATTGGGATGAGATAAGCGGAAAGAAACTTTCTTGAGCCGGGAGGAACGACATGGACGATAAAAAAATAGTCGGTATGGCGGCCAACGCTGAATACGCCAGGTGGGCACACCGGGAGACCAACCCGGAAGACATTTTCAAAAAACCCGAAGCTCTCGACGACATGCTGGTCATAGATGCGAGCTATGGAAACTACGCCGGACTTTTTGCCTCCTCGACTCTGTCCGAACTGGGGGCCGAAGTGATCAGGGTTGAACCGCCCGGAGGCGATATCGCGCGTAAAATGAGTCCTTACGGGATGATGGTCAAAGACTCCGGGCTTGCTTACTTAACCGAAGCCAGGAACAAGTTCCACGTAACATTGGATATAGCGACACAAGCTGGGGCGAATTTATTCAAAAGACTCGCCCATAAAGCCGACGTGGTGATCGAGACCTTTAAGCCAGGCTATCTTGACGAACGAGGTGTAGGCTATCGGCAGCTCGCGGTGGAAAACCCCGGGCTGATCTATTGCCCCATTTACGTTTACGGGCAGTTTGGAAAAGATGCTGAAAAATATGGCAATCAACCGGATTACGACATCACCAACCAGGCAAGAGGGGTCATCATGTCCATTACGGGCGAGCCCGACCTCGATCCCGAGGTCCCTCCCGAATACAAACGTCCGCTCAAGCAGGGCAATTGGATGGGATGGTATGTCGGGGGCGCCTGGGCCTCCTTCGGAATCATGACGGCGATGTACTACAAAAGGAAAACTGGTAAGGGCCAGATAGTGGACTGTTCGCCTCCCGAAGGCATGCTCGCCATCTCAAATTATGTGATGCAATATTATCACATGACCCGTAACCTTATGCCTCGTGCCGGGAACTATGACTATGCAGTTTTCCCTTACACTTACGTAAAATGCAAGGACGGCTATACGTTCATATCCGGATTCACCGATCCCAACTGGACTGCGCTTTGCGAAATCATCGACCGGCCGGATCTTCGCGCCAAGTATCCGACCATTAAGGAACGTCTCAATCCCCAGAACCAGCCTGACATACAGCATCAGATCGAGGGTTTTACATCCAAGTACACGGCCGACGAACTCGTGCGCGTTATCGGGTCGTACATGAAAAGACCCGACCGAAAAGGAACTGTGGTGGTGGGGCGCCTCGAGTCACCAAAGGAAGTTCTGGCAAGGGAACATTGGCAGGATCGATTGACTTTCTATGTGACCGACGATCCGTATTATGGGGAGATCTTCATTCAGAATTCGTCATTCAAGGCGATGTCGCTTACACCCGGCCGCATCAAGTGGGTTTGCAGGCCCATCGGCGCAGACAACGGTTATATCTACCAGAAGTACCTCGGAATAGGCAAAACACGGTTGGAAGAACTGCGGCAGGCTGGTGTGGTCTAATTCGGAGTGCAAAGGAGAAATCTTCCTTCGCTGGAAATACAAGCCCCGCCGGGGCGGCATCCCGGAGCACGCAATGGAATCGTCCGGGATGCCTTCCCGGAGGACCCATATGGCATTAAATCAGCAAAGCAAGAAATGAGAGCATCGAGCCTTCAAATGCCTTTTCAACGAAAGCCCCCACGATCGCCTTGCCCATAGCCGTTCCGACCTTCGACACTGCGTCCTCGACAGGGTGCTCCTGTTCCTCTATTGGTGAAATCCTGTAATAACCCTTTTCCTTGAGAATACTCAAAATCGACTCCGAATCCGTCGCGCTACCGGAATAATTGATTGTGATGCTTCCGGTCAGAGCGTTAATGGAAACAGCATCGACTCCCGAGAGCGCTTGAAGCGTTCCGCGCACTTTCTCTATTTCCACCGGGTTCTGCTTGATTATCGGTGTTTTGATTCTGAGTCTCCCTGGAGTACTGTGGCAATAATAGCTCATTGTCACCTCCCATCACAAAATCTTGAATCCAAAAATCTTCTGCCTTCTAGCCTGAAAGAGACCCGGTTTAGTTCCCGGGCATCCTCGCATACAGTGTAAGAATAAACGTCGAATGCTACGGAATTGTGACAAAATCCGTACAATTCTCAGACATTTAACATGACTTGAAGGTTTATAGGCTTAAAGGAAGCTTTCTTGGGAGATTATAACCGGCTGGATGCATGGCCGACAGCCGGCGCAGTTGCAAACAAAAACAGAAGTGTGTCAAAGCTGTTCGGGGCCGCGCTGATCGAGTTCCGGCCTGGAAAGCCTCCCCAGTTCTTCCTTGACCGAGCTTCTGAGCGATGGGTCTTTTTTGCAGTTGACCAGGCGCTGCCAGAGATCTGGAGCTATTGCCCCCGTATCATAGCTGATGACTACTGACCGTGCAGCCGCGTTGGTCCTGACATCCAGGATGCCGATAAAGTATTTCATCAGGTCCCCGGCTTCGAGGTCCCGGGCGAGAAGCAACCATGGGAGCTTCACTTTCAGCCTGATGCGCCCCGGAATGTGGTGGGCGATTGCCGTTTGACCGGCAAGCTCAATCAGCCCGTCTATAAGAACATCTTTGTTTCCGGACTCATACGCCATTTTTGACCTGCCCTTTACGTGGAATATCATGTCCCGGAAATTAGCTTGACACCACCCAACCGGAAACCTATTGTAACTGGGGACTTATCTTTTTTCCGGATTTTCTGATACAGGAATCGAGTCCTCATGGTCGACCATACACAAATTGTGTCCAGCACTGCGAGGCGCACCCGGATCAGGCTGTCGCGCAAAAGGCGGCATCCAAAAGAAATGGCCCGGATTGCCGAGGCCCTCCAGGCATTTCCCTATGTCAGCACAGTCCAGACCAATCTAAACGCCGGCACCATCATTGTCCACCACGACGAAGAAGCGATCGGAGATATCAAGTCCAGCATGAAGGACCTGGGCGTCATATTGATGGCGGCAGAGGGTGTCGAAACCTCGGCAATGTCGCTGTCCGATGCGCTTTCAGATCTGGATAAGCATCTGGGTTTGGGGACCAAAGGCATTCTGAATTTAAAGATGCTGGTGCCGCTCGGATTCGGTGCGCTTGCCGTTTTGCAACTCGCCAGGCAGGGCCTTCAGATCGGGGGTGCGCCCTGGTACCTGCTTGCCTACTTTGCGTTTGAGTCCTACATTAAGCTTAATAGTCCGGAAGAAAAATGCGCGCCGGAAGGGCCTGCCGCCGGAGAATAGCAGCTTTCTTCATTGCGGAAACACAATTTTATCAAAGGACATATTTTCAATACGGATATGGGCGCGTTGCGGTTCCGGTTAAGTTGGGCCGGCTTACGCGGGTAATTAAGGAGGTGGTAAATGGCGTTTCTTGACAATGGATTAAAGATCGGAACAGGTCTGGTAATTGGTATCGGAGTACTGATCCTGGCGCCTGCGATAGCTCCGGCGGTGGCAGCCGTGGTGAGGCCGGTGGCCAAGGCATCCATAAAAAGCGCCATACTCATGTTTGAAAAAACCGCAGAGCTGATTGCCGAGGCAAAGGAATCTGTGGAGGACCTGGCTGCAGAAGCTCATGCGGAACTCGCTCAGGAAAGACGGCAACAGACCTCTGCACCTGTCTCAGACGCCGAGAACGGCTCAGAATCTTACTAAACCACTCATTTACCGCAGGACCTCGGAAAGTCCCCAGGGTGAAAAGTTTTCGGAACGATCGCCGCATAAACATAGGCAATACTATTTACGGTCAGGTGCGCGGTATTCCGGTACGGGATTTACAGTGCCTTCTCAGGCCCTTCCCCTGAATGACCGCCGGGTGGGGCCGGAAAAACAGTGGAGATGAAAATGAAAAAGAGCGAATCTGCTTCAGCACAGGATGCTCCTGCTAAAAGCAGCGAGGGCGCCCAAAAAACGGTAAAGGAAGGCATAATTAACGGCTTCCAGATAATTAACCAGGTCGAGGCCGGGTTGGTGGAGCTGGCGCGAAAGACGGTCTCGGACACGATAAATGCGACCGGGGCAGTTGCAAACGGGGCGGTCGGAGTGGCGGGCGACGTTGTCAAAGGAACGATCGCGGCCGCGCAGGAAGCCGGCTCAGGTCTTCTGGACGGAACCAAAAGTATAGCAAAGGGAATAATCATCGGCGTAAGCGAGGTCGGAGGTGACGTGGTGGGCGCCGCTGCCCAGACTGCCAGAGACGTCGTGAAGGGGGCCGCCGATGTCGGGGCGGACGTCGCCGTCGTTGCCAGAAGAGCGGTTGACGGAATTGTGGAGGCCGCTGGGCAGATCGGCGGAAACGTCAATGAAGTCGCCAAGGCCGCTGTAAACGGGGCGATCGAGGCGGCAGGGTCTATTGGGGAAAACGCCGTAAGCGCAGTGCGCTCGATTTTGATGGGCGTTGTTTCCGGTGTCAAGGATGTCGCTGGAGCGGCCCTTCCGCGCCGGGATAAGTGATTGGGCTGCTCACTGCGCAGGAATTCGCCGTGGTCGAGACTTTGCACGCCGCCATAACCGGCAGAGCTAGATTCAGGATAAAAGAGCTCTACCGCTGCGATTCTCTGAAGTACCACCTCGAGCGCAGGCTTGGCGCAGACCCCGCAGTAATCAGCGCAAGCGCAAACACCCTTACCTCGGCCGTATTGTTGCGCTATGGTTCCGGGGCCACGCTTGACCGTATCAGGTCTTTGGTCGAAAAGGCCGTTTCTGAATTCAATCAATCTTACGAATCCGATATCCGCCATCGCTTAGACAGATCGGATATCGCGGATCAGAGGGCGCAGAAAAACCTCTTTCAGCGCCATTCGCCATCGGCCGCCATCCACCACGCCCCGCGGGTGGGAAGGCGGGCTGCCGAAATCCCGGCCGCACCCGGCATCCGGCATCCGGCATCCGGCATTGGATGTCTGACATACGAGCGCCCCTGGCACGCAATCGGCACTGAGGCTGTGGTCGCCGCCTGCGGAGGTTCGACGGAGGCAGGGCTTTCGAGTGAGGTTGCCCGCGAAAAGATTGCAGTATTTGGCCTTAATCGCTTTCCCGAAGCACCGCGCAGATCGAAGTTACAGATTTTTCTCAATCAGTTGACTTCTCTGCCGGTCGCTCTGCTCGCCGTTGCCGCGGGGATTTCCGTCCTCACAGGCGGAATCGTTGATGCAGTCGCAATAATGACCGTAGTGGCAATCAATTCTTCGATCGGCTTCGTAACGGAAGATAAGGCCGAAAGGACGATCTCCTCTCTCAAAACTCTGATGCATCCATCGGCGGTGGTGGTCCGCGACGGCGCCAGGAGGCGAATCGACGCCCGTAATCTGGTCCCCGGAGACCTGATGATCTTTGAGCCGGGAACATACGTCGGCGCCGATTGCAGACTCCTTGAGGCCGCCCGGCTCAGGGTCGATGAATCGAGTCTCACCGGCGAGAGCATCCCTGTGTTCAAAGAGGCCGACGTGATTGACGAAGCCGATATTCCGCTCGCCGACCGCAAAAACATCGTCTATATGGGCACGCTCGTTACCGGAGGGCAGGGACGTGGGATAGTTGTCGCAACAGGCCGCTTCACGGAGATAGGAAAGCTTCAGGCGATGATCGGCGAAACTATCGCCCCGCAGACCCCGATGGAAAAACAATTGAATATTATCGGCAGCCAAATGGTGTGGTTGAGCGGGGCACTGTGCGCACTTGTTTTTATAACGGGAGTGATAAGGCGCACCGCACTTGCGCTCATTTCCAAAACGACCATTTCCCTTGCCGTAGCCGCCGTTCCCGAGGGGCTTCCGACAGTGGCCACTACGACCCTGGCGTTGGGCATCCGCAAATTGAACGCACACCGGGTAATCATCAGGGACCTGGAAGCCGTGGAAACCTTGGGAGAAGTTCAGACGATCTGCTTTGACAAGACCGGAACAGTAACCCAAAACCGCATGTCGGTAATGAGAATATTTTCTGGAAATCATACGACTGAGCTGAAACCTGACGGATTTTTCCAAGGCAGCAGAAAAATAAGCCCGCGCAACAGCCCGGAGCTTTCGCAACTGGCCAGAATCTGTATTCTGTGTGGGGAAGTAAGCGAAAAAGAGGCAGATCAAGGTTCATCTACCGAAAAAGCGCTGCTCGAATTCGCTGTTAGTGCCGGCCTCAGCATAGCGGAGGTTAACGAGCGCTATCCCAGAATCAAGACCAGATTCCGCGCCGAAGACCGCCATTTCATGTCCACCGTCCACATCGCCGGAACTACCGAAAGGTTTCTGGCTTTAAAGGGAAACCCGGTGGAAGTTCTCGCCATGTGCGACACGCAACTTGTTGGGGGTCAAAAGCTCCCGATCGGCGAGCAGGACATCTCGAAAATCGAGATCGAGAACGAGCGCATGGCGGGCGAAGCGCTCCGCGTGCTCGGATTTGCATTCCAATCCGCCGAAAACGAAGAGGTCCTGGACAGACTCAGCGGTCTGACATGGGTTGGGCTTATTGGTATGGCGGACCCGCTTCGCCCTGGAATGAAGGAGCTGGTCGCGCGCTTCCACCACGCCGGCATAGACACCATAATGCTGACGGGCGACCAGAGCCCGACCGCGTATGCAATCGGAAAAACGCTGGGCCTGAGCCGGGAGATGCCGATAGAAATCCTTGATTCGACCAGCCTTACCAACATCGATTCAAGGGCGCTTAAGGCCCTTTCGCAAAGGGTGCACGTATTCGCCAGGGTGAGTCCGGCCCATAAGCTGCAGATAGTTCAGGCCCTGCAGGATGCCGGAAAGATAGTGGCGATGACCGGCGACGGCATAAATGACGGGCCGGCGCTCAAGGCCGCCGATATCGGAATCGCCATGGGCCACAGTGGCACCGACGTCGCACGGCAGGTAGCCGACGTGGTGCTCGAAGACGACAATTTGGAAACGATGGTGCTGGCAGTCGGCCACGGCAGGGCAATACACGACAATATAAAAAAATCACTGCATTTTCTTCTCTCGACCAATTTCAGCGAAATCATCGTGATGTTCGTGGCAGGCGCGGCCGGTATTGGTTATCCGCTGAGCGCCATGCAGCTTCTCTGGATAAACCTTATCTCAGATATTTTCCCCAGCCTCGCCCTCGCTCTGGAGCCCCCGGAGCCTGGCATATTGGAGCGGCCGCCTCGCGACCCCAAAGAGCCGATCATAGGGAGGCCGGATTTCAAGCGAATAGGGATCGAAGCCGGCGTAATCAGCCTTTCAACCCTTGGCGCCTATGGGGCTGGTCTGGCACGTTACGGGATTGGACAGAAGGCCTCCACGATGGCTTTTCAGAGTCTCACCATCGCCCAGTTACTTCATGCCATAAGCTGCCGCTCGGAAAAGGTGAGCATCTATGACGAGGAGAAGCTTCCTCCGAACAGGTATCTAACCCTGGCGATTGGTGGCTCGCTCGGCCTGCAACTGCTCACTTTTGTCGTACCGGGGCTTGGCAGTCTTCTCGGGATCGCGCCTTTAAGCCTCCTCGATCATGCCATAATCGGGATCAGCGCGCTCCTGCCGCTCCTTGTAAACGAGGCGACTAAGGGTGAAGGCAAACGTCTGAATGCGGAAAATAATGGGGCCTATCGCAAAACCTTATAGGAGCACCTCGCGGAAGTTTCGCAAAAGACTCAAGGGACAAAAAAGATGAAAAATAACTTCATGCTTACATCGGAATCGGTGACGGAGGGCAACCCGGACAAGCTCTGCGATATCATCAGCGATGCCATAGTAGACCACTTCCTGGAGCAGGACCCTTACTCCAGGGTAATCGCCGAGTGTTCGCTTTCCGCTTCGATAGTCTTCATCGCCGCAAGATTCGCTTCGCAAGCCGCCTTCAGTCTCTCCGAAATTGCCCGGAAAGTGATCGGAAGGGTTGGATACCATGGCGCCGATTTCAACGCGAAGACCTGCAGCGTGCTGACGAGCATAAAGGAGCTTCCCCTGGACCCGGTTTACCGGTTTGACGAAAGAAAGCTGACATCGAAGCAAATTGAGGCAATACCGGCCGGAAATCAGGTTACAACGTTCGGGTTCGCATGCCGCCAGAACGCCGCGCTGATGCCCCTGCCCATTTGGCTTGCCCATAAACTGTCGAGACGGATGGAGGAAGCGGCAAAAGAAAAAATTCTGCCCTACCTTTGTCTGGAAGCCAAAACCGACGTCGGAATCGAATACAGGGACCGAAAGCCCTCCCGCATTCACAGCATTACCATCACGGCCAGCCAGAAAGACGCCGCAAAGCCTGAGCTGGACAAGCTGAGAGCCGATATTCGAGAAGCTGTCATCGAGCATGTGTTCCGGGACGAACTGCTCCGGCCCGACCGCCGCACCGAGATATTCATAAACCCTGACGGCGTTTTTCACCTTGGGGGCCCATCGGTTCACTCAGGCCTCACCGGGAGAAAAACCGCCATAGACACTTACGGCGACTACTCCAGGAACAGCGGGGCCGCTCTCAGCGGAAAAGACCCGCTTCGTATAGACAGGGTGGGCGCCTACGCCGCAAGATACGCAGCCAAGAACCTGGTAGCGGCGGGACTGGCGGAGAGCTGCGAGGTGCAGTTGAGCTATTCGATCTCCCGGTCGCGTCCCGAAAGCGTCCAGGTGGAGACTTTCGGGACCGGCAAAATCCCTGACGAGGAACTGACCTCGCTTCTCCAAAACCATTTCGATTTCCGCCTGGCCGCCATAGTCAGAGATTTCCAACTGAGAAGGCTTCCGGCGAAGAGCCAGGGAGGGTTCTACCGCAAGCTCGCAGTCTACGGCCAAGTGGGACGGCTAGACCTGGACCTGCCCTGGGAGAAGACGGACAAGGCGGACCTTCTGAAAGGGTCATGAACTGCCGCCCTCCGGTGAACAGCGCTTCTTTGCGCCCCTTCTACAACTCGTCGGATGCAACTTATTGTTGGAGTCAATCAATGAGCAGATTCTTGCTTTTGGATGTGGGCGCCGGGACATTGGACGTTCTTTTTTATGATGATCGATCAGGTCTGCATTACAAGGCTGTAGTGAG
>JBEKQE010000107.1:0-19200 GCA_049520035.1 Syntrophobacteraceae bacterium
CTATACCCTTGCTACCCTCGAAGACAACAAGGTGGTTGACGGTATCGTAAAGAATATCACCGATTACGGTGTTTTCGTGGACCTTGGCGGGATCGACGGGTTGTTGCACATTACCGACATGAGCTGGGGCCGGGTGGGACATCCTTCGGAAATGTTTCAGATCGGCGACAAGATAAAGGTAAAGATCCTTAGCTTCGACCGTGACAGCGAGAGAGTATCCCTTGGCCTCAAGCAGCTTGTGGATGATCCGTGGACCCAGGCCGAGGACAAGTACCCGGTTGAGACGAAGGTGCGGGGCAAGGTTGTCAGCCTGACCGATTACGGCGCATTCGTTGAAATCGAGGAAGGCGTCGAGGGACTCATTCATGTCTCCGAGATGTCCTGGACAAAGAAGATACGACATCCCTCAAAGATTCTTTCAGTCGGCGACGAAGTCGAAGCGGTCGTGCTCAGCATCAATCCCGAGAGCAAGCGCATTTCGCTGGGCATGAAACAGCTTGAATCAAATCCCTGGGACGTTATAGCGCAGAAATACCCGGTGGGGACCACAATTGCCGGTAAGATAAAGAACATAACCGATTTCGGCATTTTTATCGGGATCGATGAAGGCATTGACGGCCTCGTTCATATTTCGGATATCTCGTGGACAAAGCGGGTCAAGCATCCGTCCGAGATTTTCCGCAAGAACCAGGAGGTCCAGGCAATCGTGCTTAACATCGACAAGGACAACGAACGGTTCTCGCTCGGGATCAAGCAGCTTGAATCCGATCCATGGGAAAGCATTCCGCAGCGTTACCCGATGGGCAGCATTGTGTCTGGTCCGATCACAAACGTCACCGATTTCGGTCTCTTTGTAGAGCTTGAGGAAGGAATCGAAGGCCTCGTCCATGTCTCGGAAATCAGCAAGGAAAAGATCAAGTCCCCCGTCGGCCAGTTCAAACCCGGAGACAAAATCACCGCCAAGGTGATCAACATCTCTCCGAAAGACAGAAAGATCGGTCTTTCAGTCAAGAAGGTCGAGGAACAAGACGACCGGTCCAATTATGACGAGTACATGAGCACCAGCAAAGCCGCTACGTCAAACCTTGGCGAACTGCTCAAAGAAGAGCTTGAAGCCAAGGCGCAAAGTTCGGCCAATAACGCTTTAAACAGTGACAAAGCTTAACTCGATTGCACTTTTCTGCTTCTGCATGAATCCCCCGGTCAGGCGCGTCGAGTGCCTGACCGGTTTTTTTTAACCTATCCGGATGAATATCAAGCTATGAAAATGCGCGGCTGTCTTCTTGGAGTAGTGATCGGGGTCGTATTGACCGGAGTGATTGTCTGGTTGGTTTCCGGCGTTGAATTCTCGATAAAGGGCAACCGGGTGGGGTTAATTGAAGTAAAAGGGGCGATTATCAGCTCCCAGGACACCGTGAAGCAGATCAAGGACTGGAGAAAAGATCCTTCAATTAAGGCGATCGTGATCAGAATCGACTCCCCCGGCGGGGCTGTGGGACCTTCACAGGAAATATACAGGGAAATCCGGCGCACTATTGGCACTAAGCCAGTAGTCGTCTCGATGGGAAGTGTCGCGGCCTCCGGGGGCTACTACATCGCATCGGCTGCAAACTATATCGTAGCCAATCCCGGGACAATCACGGGAAGCATAGGCGTGATCATCCATTTCCCCAACCTGCGGGAGCTTTTCGGCAAAATCGGCTACCAGATGGTCACGATCAAGAGCGGGCAATTCAAAGACATTGGAAACCCGGCCCGCGAAATGACGCCGGAAGAGAAAGAACTGCTCCAGGCGACGATTGATGAGACCTACCATCAATTCGTCCGTGACGTAGCGCTGGCGCGCAATCTGTCTGAAGACCGCGTACGCGAGGTCGCAGACGGCAGGATAATCATGGGCGAAAAAGCTCTTGCGCTAAAGCTGGTGGATCAGCTCGGCAACTTTGAAGACGCTGTAGCCAAAGCAGGTGAGCTTGCAAAGATTGAGGGCGAGCCTGAAGTGGTAAAGGTCAAAAAGGCCAAATTCTCTGTTTTGGATTTTGTCCTGGGAGGCGATGCGAGCGAGAGGATGAGTGATATTATATATGGTTCATCGGCGTTCGTGAGGTACCAGCTCCCGGATTTCGACCGATAGTGTTGCGCCTGTCAAGTTCTCGAGGTTATGCAACAGTCATATCTCTTATGTTCTGAAAGGGGAAAGGTCTCCTGCGCCCTCCCGCAGGATTTCCGGTGTATCGTCTATGAGTGAAATGACGCTGGAGGGCACACCGGGCACAACTCCCCCGTCCACGATCAGGTCGATGGCGTGGCCGATCTTATCTTGAATTTCCCTCGGGGTGGACAGAATCCCTCGGGTTTCGGGGTCCGTAGCGCTTGTGCTGATTATGGGGTGCCCCAGCGCTTCAACAATGGCCAGGCAGATCGGGTGGTCGGGGACGCGGATTCCAACGGTTTGCCTTTTGGTCAGCATGATACGGGGCACCATGCGGGAGCCTTCCAGCACGAAAGTATAAGGCCCGGGCAAAAGCCGCTTCATGTTTTTATAGGCGTAATTTGTGACCTGGGCGTACTCGCTTATGTTCTTCAGGTTGCTGCAAATGAAACTGAAAGGCTGGTGCTGTGAACGGCGTTTCATCTGATAAATTTTCTCTATGGAAGCTTTATTGAAGAGGTCACAGCCGATACCGTAAAATGTATCCGTGGGATAGGCTATTATCCCCCCGTTTGCCAGAACCTCGACAACTTTCTTGATTTTTCTCGGCTCCGGATGCTTCGGATTTATCTCTTGGATCATTCGCAATCGTCTCCTCAACTGAAGCAGAGAATAATGGCGGCTCAAAGGCAATGTCAAGTAAGGAAAGACACAGAGTTGGGCCAATCAGTTTCTGAGAACTGTTTCGCGGGCTTGGATATTGGATCTCATACCACACGTATGCTGATTGAGCGAAGGAACGGGACTCAACTGGCGCCGGTTCGCACGGAAAGAAGGGTAACACGGCTCGCTCAGGATTTTCAGAAAGCTGATGAGATCACGGAGGAAGCGCAGCGCAGAAACATTTCGGCCATAAAGGAATACATATCCATTTTAAGGGAATTTCGGGTCGGAACGATCTCCTGCGGCGCTACCGGGGTTGTCAGGCGCGCGAAAAACTCCCGCGCCGTACTTGACGGAATTGCAGCCGAGACGGGAATCGAGTGCAAGATCCTTTCGGAGGAAACCGAGGCGGTACTTTCCGCAAAGGGCATTCTGAGCGCACTTCCCGAAACTGGGAGCGATCTGCTCACCTTTGATGTTGGCGGGGCAAGCACCGAATTTGTGCTGATGGGAATAGGGACTGCTATCAGGAACGCAAGCCGACCCATTGGAGCGGCAACGCTAACCGAGGCATACCTTAAAGCCGACCCGCCGGGCGCCGGGGCTGTCGAACGGGCGGCGCTCGGGGCCAGAAGTGAAATCATTTCAGCTAAAGAGCAGCTATATGAAAATCTTAATAAAACCGGTATAATATCTTTTTTGGGGTTGCGGCTTATCGGGACCGCTGGAACGGTTACCACTCTGGCGGGCATGTATATAAAAATGGAGCGCTATGTCCCTTACCGGGTGAACGGAGTGGTCCTGACCAAAGAGTGGCTTTCCCACACGATAGAATCCCTGGGGCGAATGCCTGTGGCTCAAAGACGGCTGATTGCGGGCCTGGAGCCCGGACGGGAAGACATAATCCTTGGCGGGACCGTTATAGTTTCAGAGATTCTTTCCTGCTTTGGCCAGGAACGGTTTGTTGTGAGCGATGCTGGCCTGCTCGAAGGCCTTCTCATCGAACTTGTAGAGAAAGAATCGGAGCTTCCCGGCGTCGAGGCCGCCGGACTAAGAACGGGCTTGACATGGCGGCTGCAAAAGGGATAAAGGCCCACAATATTGACTTAATCCGAAGATATAAGACTCGGAGAAAATAGATGGAGCACAAGACGAGTTTTGAGGTACCCGAAGCGCTGACATTCGATGATATCATTTTTCTGCCCAACTACTCGGAAGTTTTGCCGCTTGAGACCGACGTAGGGACTATGCTGACCAGGGAGATCAAAATGCGAATCCCTCTGGTGAGCGCCGCCATGGATACGGTAACCGAATCCGAGACTGCGATCAGTATCGCCCGCGAAGGAGGAATCGGAATAATTCACCGCAATATGAGCATCGCCGCCCAGGCACAGGAGGTAAACAAGGTCAAGAAATCAGAGAGCGGCATGATAGTCGATCCGGTCACGGTGAACCCAGACCAGCAGATCGGCGATGTTTTCGACCTGATGTCCAGATACCGTATTTCCGGCGTACCGGTGGTAAGGGGAGACCAGCTCGTTGGGATCATAACCAACAGGGACCTCAGGTTTGAAACCGACAGAACAATCAGGGTCGCGGATATAATGACCAAAGACAATCTTATTACCGCCCCTTTGGGCATTTCACTCGAGGATTCGAAAAAGCTGCTCCAGAAAAACCGGATCGAAAAACTGCTGGTGGTCGATGAGGCCGGCCGGCTCAAAGGGCTTATCACGATAAAGGATATAATGAAGATAACGAAGTATCCGAACGCCAGCAAAGATCATCTGGGCAGGCTTCGGGTCGGCGCCGCCGTCGGGACCGGCAAAGATATGCTTGTGAGGGCGACCGCTTTACGGAGCGCCGGCGTTGATGTGATTGTTGTGGACAGTGCGCACGGTCACTCCCACAACGTTGTGGAGACGGTGAAAACAATCAGGGCCGAGTTGGCCGGCCTTCAGGTGGTAGCGGGCAATGTAGGTACGGCTGAAGGCGCAGAAGCCCTTATCAAAGCCGGTGCGGATGGTATCAAGGTAGGTGTTGGGCCCGGTTCAATCTGCACGACGAGAATCGTGGCGGGAGTCGGTGTTCCGCAGGTAAGCGCCATCATCGAGTGCGCCAGGGTGGCTCGGGCAAAAGGGATACCGATCATTGCCGACGGTGGAGTCAAGTACAGCGGCGACGTCGTTAAGGCCCTGGCCACCGGAGGTGACAGCGTAATGATCGGCAGCCTGTTTGCCGGGACCGACGAAAGTCCCGGTGAAACTATTCTTTACCAGGGCCGCAGCTACAAGGTTTACCGCGGAATGGGGTCTCTTGGCGCCATGCGCGAAGGAAGCAAGGACCGCTATTTTCAGGATGACGTGTTCGAGCCCAAAAAGCTGGTGCCGGAAGGAATCGAAGGAAGGGTGCCCTACCGTGGGCCGATTTCCGATATCGTGCACCAACTGATCGGAGGGCTTCGCGCCGGCATGGGCTATCTGGGGTGCGCCACCCTGGGCGAGCTTCGCATCAAGACGAAAATGGTTCGGATCACGAGCGCCGGACTCCGTGAAAGCCATGTGCATGACGTCATCATCACCAAAGAAGCGCCCAACTACCAGGTGGATTTAAAATAAGCCCGCAGGGGGAGCCAGGCATGTTCGACCATTTACACCAGGAACGGGTACTGATCCTCGATTTCGGCTCCCAGACCACGCAGTTGATTGCCCGCCGAGTTAGGGAAAGCCACGTTTTCTGTGAGATCCATCCCTTCAATATGGGGCTGGAGGCGATCAAAAACTTCAAGCCCAAGGGAATTATCCTCTCTGGAGGGCCATCGAGCGTGCACGACGAAGGTGCTCCTTTGGCCGATCCGGAAATATTCGATCTTGGAATTCCGATGCTTGGCATTTGCTACGGCATGCAACTGTTGGCCCACCAGCTTTCAGGGGCCGTCGAAAAGGCGCAAAGGCGTGAATACGGCCCCGCTACGATAGACATAGACACGCCTGGAGATATTTTCTACGGCATTGAAAAAGAGGGGGTGCGGGTCTGGATGAGTCACGGAGACCGAATCCTCAAGCTCCCGCCTTCTTTCAAGACAATGGCTCACAGCGATAATTCTCCTGCCGCTGCGATGGGCGACTCGAAGCGTCATCTCTACGGGGTGCAGTTTCATCCGGAAGTAGCGCACACGCCCTGCGGCAAGGACATTCTGGAGAATTTTCTCTTCCGCATCTGCCGGTGCCGCCCGTCCTGGACTATGAAATCTTTCGTAGAATCTACCATTGGCTCGATTCGCCAAAAAGTCGGCAACGACCAGGTAATCTGCGCTTTGAGCGGCGGCGTGGACTCCTCGGTGGTGGCGGTCCTTCTTCACAAGGCCATAGGTGAGCGGCTTCACTGTATTTTCGTCGATAACGGGCTTCTGCGAAAAGGCGAGGCCGAGACCGTTCAAAGAGTATTCCGCGATCATTTCGAAATAAATCTCATTTACATCGACGCGTCTGCTGAGTTTCTCGATTGTTTGCGAGGAGTCTCAGACCCGGAGCGCAAACGAAAGATAATCGGCAATCTTTTTATCGCGGTCTTCGAGCGGGAGGCCGCGCGAATCAGGGACGCCCGCTATTTGGCGCAAGGGACACTCTACCCGGACGTGATCGAAAGCGTCTCATTCAAGGGACCCTCAGCCACCATAAAGACCCACCACAATGTCGGAGGCTTGCCCGAGGGGATGAAGCTGGAGCTGATCGAACCGCTGCGGGAGCTTTTCAAGGACGAAGTGCGGCTGGTTGGAAGAGAACTCGCCCTTCCCGAGAGGATCATCATGCGGCATCCCTTTCCGGGTCCGGGCCTGGCGATCAGGATCATTGGAGAGTTGAGCCCGGCAAACCTGGGGATTCTACGCGAGGCAGACGCCGTGATCCAGGAGGAAATCGAGGCCTCCGGCTGGTACGAGCGTGTATGGCAGTCCTTCGCCGTGCTGCTTCCGATCAGGTCGGTGGGGGTCATGGGCGATGAGCGCACCTACGAGCAGGTAATCGTCCTGCGGGCGGTGGAAAGCGTGGACGCCATGACTGCGGACTGGGCAAGACTTCCTTACGAGGTGCTGGGACGGATTTCAAACCGGATCATAAACGAAGTAAAAGGCGTAAACCGCGTGGTCTACGACATTTCATCAAAGCCGCCGAGCACGATTGAATGGGAATAAAGAAAACCTGATACACCAAGGCCCCGGGACGCACCAGTCTCCACACCCCGCGAGGGGGGCTGCAATGTACACCGAAACCCACCGCTTCTACCGCTATCAACATAAGGCCCCAAAAGGCTGGGAAAGCTTCCCGGTAAAATACCGGGAAACCGATCTTTGGATCCGGGCGAGGCTAAACCTCGAGCGGGAAGCGATGCAGGCAGTTCTAAGCTGTCGTCTTCAACTGGAGCAGTATATCGCCTCACATGGAGACTTCCTGCGATCCCTTGCGCCTCTCCCCGACGACCCTCTCGCACCTTCGCTGGTCCGCCGGATGCTCAAGGCGGCCGTTACCGCCGGGGTGGGGCCGATGGCGAGCGTGGCCGGCGCTATTGCCCAGGCGGTCGGGGTCTCCCTTGAACCGTTTTCCGATTCGGTAATAGTTGAAAACGGCGGGGACTGCTACCTTCACCTGCAGCACGAAACCACCGTAGGGATTTTCGCCGGACCGGATTCGCCGTTCACCGGTAAAATAGCCATAAAACTCGGCCCCGAGCGCTTCCCAATCGGAATCTGTACTTCATCGGGAACAATCGGCCACTCTTTGAGCTTTGGCAAAGCGGATGCGGTAACCATAATTGCGCCTGACGCCGCTATCGCGGACGCCGCTGCAACCCGGCTTGGCAACATGGTGAAAACCCGGGCCGATATTGACAAAGCCCTGGAGCTTGCTCCCCGGATTCCATCGATCGAAGCGGTTTTGATCCTGATTAAAGACAAAATGGGGATCTGGGGGAATGTAGAAATAGTTCAGATTTAGAGTTCATTGCAGTTCATCATGTCCCGGCGGGACACCCGAAACTATGAAAAGACCCGTAGCGTCCTCTGCGAAGAAAAGCTGAAAATACTTGTTTTTTCAGTGCTTATTGCTATAGTATTATTTTCAATCCAGGCAGGGTCGAGACCGCGCCATGCTCTTGGCGTCTTGCGCTTTAACCCTGGAAATTATCGAGGATGGCATGCCAGGCCCGATAAAAATTGTCGTAATGTCCGACACCCACCTCAGCAAAGCGACAGACGAATTCAAAGCCTTGTGCTCCGAATTCTGCGATGACGCCGACACGGTGATTCATCTGGGGGACTGGGAGAGAGTCGAGATATTGGACTACCTCGAGCAGTATCCGCTTGATGCCGTCGCCGGAAATATGGATGATTATTCGATTCATCAGCGGCTCCCGGCCCGGAAGATCGTGAGTGCCGGGCGCTTTCGCCTGGGGATCACTCACGGGTGGGGATCACCCGTTGGAATCCGTCAGAGGCTCAAGCAGGAGTTCACCGGTGTTGATGCCATTATTTTCGGACACACTCATCAACCACTGATTTTACGGGAAAACGGGTTGCTCTGGTTCAATCCGGGGTCCCTATTCCTGGGGCGGGGATCTTCCGGGAAAAGCATCGGCGTACTGAGAATTCAGGATAAGATCGAGGCCGAAATATTTCAGATGTAGCGGTTTCCAGATTCAGGAGTGGTCGGGGTGCGCAATCTCTGGGCGCCATGGCGTATTGAGTATATTCTTGGCAAGAAGCCTCCGGGCTGTATTTTCTGTCCTGAAAACCAAGGTCAGTCCGACGAGCAACTTCTTATCCTTTACCGGGGCAACCCCGTAATGGTGATGATGAACAGGTTCCCTTACAACAACGGGCACCTGCTCGTTTTTCCAGGGCGCCACATTTCAAGTCTGGACGAACTAACCGCCGATGAGGATCGTGACCTCATGGATTGGATCAAAAGGTCCACGCGCGCGCTGCAAAGGGTAATGCGCCCGGATGGGTTCAATATTGGCATGAATCTCGGCCGTGAAGCCGGGGCAGGCTACGAGGAACATCTGCACTTTCATATCGTACCCAGGTGGCGAGGCGATACGAATTTCATGGCTGCTCTAGCCGAAATCCGCAGTATACCCGAACACATACAGCAATCATATTCCAAACTTTTACCCTATTTCAGGAAGGAGAGCGCTGATGAGGTCCTTTAAGCTGCTCGTAACTCTGCTCATACTTTGTCTGATTGCCATTTTCATTTATCAGAACATGCAGACGTGGACACAACCTGTCAGCTTCAAGCTTAATCTTTACGTCTATCAGACCGCGCCCGGTTTCGACCTGTATGCGGTCATTTTGCTTTCGGCTCTGTGCGGATTTATTGTCGGCATAGCGTTCCTGTTAAAGCCTTATTTCAAGACTCGCCGCCTGCTCAAGCGCGAACGGCAGGAGAAAAAACAGGCACAAGAGGAGTTCACACTCAGGCAGGCCCGAGCTGAATCTCATGCCGAGGTATCCAACCCGGCCGGCCATACAGGTCAGGGGGCGGAAAGCGGAAAAGAAAAGTGAAAGTGTTTCAATAAATGCATGGCGTCCTGTTTTTACTGAACTTTATCCCCCATCATGCCGAATGATTAACGTGATATGTCTGATCCGCAAGAAATACTCACCTGAAATGGGGGAATTAAGATGAAGCCTGAACAGACAACAGGTTCGCATGTTACCCCGGAAGAAAGAACCACCTGCTCACGCTCTCAATCCCTCAGGGCTGCCAGGATCGTTGAGGTGACCGGAGATCTCCCCTCGATGCCCCATATTGCTGCTCGGGTAATGGAGAAGCTCTCAGACGACGATTCGACACCGAGGGAGATTCACCAGCTTATCATAAAAGACCAGGCGCTTGCCGCCCGCGTCCTCAAGGTGGCAAATTCGCCATATTACGGGGCGTCGCGGTCTATCTCCACTCTGCGTGACGCCGTTATGTTCATGGGATTCGACTCCATCAGATCTCTCGTTATGACGGCGGTCCTGAAAGGCATGTTTTTGAATGTGGGTCTTTCTGAAAAGCTCCTTTGGGAACATGCGGTCGGCTGCGGCCTGGCGGCCCGAACCATAGGAGACGAGATCGACTTCCAGTCCAGAGAGGAGGCTTACCTGGCCGGGCTTATGCACGACATTGGCAAGACAGCGCTCTTTTTGCGATCCCCCGCAGTAATGCAGGAAATTATGCAGGAAGTCTATAACGACGGCGCAGACTTCCTGGATATCGAGGAGCGAAAACTCGGTTTCACACACGCCGATGTGGGCGGGATAATTGCTGATAAATGGCGTTTTACTACCGCTATTGAGGACGCCATCGCAAACCACCACCAGCCCGACCAGGCCCGGTCGGCCCAGGAGCTTACTCAAATCGTGAACCTCGCTAACTCGATTTGCCATAAACTGTCGGTGGGTCCCACACGAAAGCCCGACCTGGACCTCAATGACCGGGAAAGCGCCAAAACGCTTGGACTGAGCCCGGCCTCGATTGAAAAAATCCTCTTTGCGGTAAGCGAAGCAGTTCGGGAGCAGCAGGACGATTCAGACTTCATAAGATAAATTTAAACGTTTTCCTGTGTGTTACCGATTTACCTTCATGGTGGTTTTCGGTTGACACCATGATTATTGTGGGTCTAGATGCACTCCCCATAAGGATTCCCTTCGTCTTAGAATCGAGGCTCGCATGCCAAGACCCGCGCCGCAAACCAAATTTGATACACTAATTGAACGCCTGAACAAGTTGAAGTTGCAGGGTGGCTCCAGTCTGGAGCTTGAAGTCAAGAGAATCAAAAGAGAGGCTGAGACGCTCAAAACGGTCGATCCGGCGGCTGCTTTCACGACTTTGGGGATCATTGCATGCTTCGAAGAGAAACTCTCCGACATGCACAGGTTTCATAAGAATGCCTTGGCTCATTCGAGCGAGGCTCCATTACATTTGCTCAACTATGCCGTTTCCCTCAACGCATGCGGGTTCCAGGAGGAAGCTCTCAAATTCGCGAAGACAGCCTATGAGAAGAGCCAGACCGATCTTGGGCGGAGACTGGACGCTCTTCTTTTGGTTATTGATCTGACCGACCAACTCGGGAAAGTCGAAGAATTCTTTTTCTACACTGATCAGTGGTTGCAACTGACGGGCAAGCCCCACCCCCTTATCGACTTAGAGGTCGGTTTGACGGGAAAGCCTGACGCAGGGTCCGCTGATGACGTAACTGTGCAGTCCCCGCTAATCAAGAAAGTGGAAGAGCTTATTAGGGACGTGAGGGATTAAATATGGCGTCCCGTCAATGGACGGCCACCTTTTCAGGGATTTTCTCAGGCTATGCCTTAGGCTCATACTGGACGTAGAATTACTAAAGAAGTCAGACCCCGATCATTACGCAAACCGCTTCAAGTCCAAATTGCTCAAGCGAATTCATGATAACATCACTAATGTCTCTGATGATCCTTCCCGCAAGGAATACAGGCTGGGTAAAACCATGGGGAGGGAGTACACTGCTTGGCGCCGAGTGAAGATGTTCGAAAGGTATAGGTTATTCTTCAGGTTTTTCGATTCGTTCGGAGAGATCTTCTTTGCGTGGTTGAATGATGAGTCAACTTTGCGGGAAAAGGGTGGGACATCAGATGTGTACAGGGTGTTCAGGGCAATGCTCGACAGAGGTGAAATTCCGAATGATCGTCAGGCGCTATTAAATGAGTCAAAACCCTACTCATCTGAACTCTGTTCCGGGCAAAGAAACGGGCAAAGTGAGGAAATTTGAGGGTCGGGCACAGCCTGCAAAGTGATTGCCATAGCCACTTCTTAAACGTCACTATCCTCGATTGCAATGGAATATTTGTCCAAGTAGCCCCTTGGGGTAACCATCCAGCCGTTCCATACATAGGTCCGGCTGTTTCCAACGATTACAACCGACTGCATGTCCACCTCGTCAACCGGGAGGCCCCCGAGAGTGGTCACGCATTTCCACTGTCCTTCGCGCATTGCCCGGCGCACAATTGCCGCTGGAGCTTCGGGGGAACGATAGCGAAGGATGATCTGCCGGGCTTTTTCAAGCGAATCCGGCCTGCTCTTGCTCCGAGGATTGTATATGGCGAGGACGAAATCAGCCTCGGCTGCGGCGGAGAGTCTTTTTTCAATGACCTCCCATGGAGTCAGATGATCGCTAAGGCTCACCGCAGCAAAATCGTGCATGAGGGGTGCGCCTAAAAGGGAAGCCGCCGCGTTGAAAGCAGGGATCCCTGGAATTACTCGCAGAAAAAAACCAGGGGACGCATTCAAGTCCTTTCCATCCCACTCCAAAACATTGAGCCGTTTCTGTCTGCAGATATCCAAAACCAGCCCGGCCATGCCATAAATCCCGGCGTCGCCGCTGGAGATCAGGGCGACATTTCGGCCGCACAAAGCATGCCCTATCGCTGCCTGGCAACGTTCCACCTCTTTTCGCATTCCGCTGGAAATGACGGTCTTGTCCTGCAAAAGGTCGGAAATGAGGTCCAGGTAGGTCTTATACCCCAGCGCGATTTCCGCAGACTGAAGCGCGTCGAGCGCTTCCCGGGCCATGTAGGAACTGTATCCCGGTCCAAGGCTGATTATGGAGAGCTTACCCTGGCGACCGCCAGGGTGCAGTTTCGCGCTTTCCGTTTGGGCACCAGCAATTCCTGCGTCCCTGCGCTCCAAAGGGCGCTTGCTTCGCATACGCTTCTCGCTCCTACATGCCGGGCAACCGTTTCCGACGGGTTCGGAACGACAATGCCCTCGATCTCTTTGCGAGCGCAAAAGTGAATCGGCCTGTCGAATGCTCTTGCCGCATCCAGAAGCCCGCGCTCGTTCGACTTAATATCCAGGGTTGCGAAATGCTTTATCGAAAGAGGCGCAAGCCTGTTCTCCTTAAGCTTTTTCCCGATAAATCCAACGATTTCCTCCGCTGTGGTTCCCCTGTTGCAGCCGACTCCGACCACGAGGTTGGCAGGCCGAAGATTGAGGCATCTTACATTTCGGGGGGAGAGTGATTCCGAAACCCATATCCCCAGACTTGCCCGAAGAGCGCCGGGATCCCCGGCGGCGCCGATTACCCGCAAACCGTGATCCGCCGGTAGATGCTTTAACAGGAGCCCATCGGGATCGAATATCCAGAGAGGCTCCCCATCCAAAATGGCAGCCTGGATTCTGCTCAGTATTCCTCTGTTTTCTATCCGCAGGCCCGCGCTCTGTGCGGCCAAGTCGATGGCGGGCTTGTCCTGGAGATCGGAAGCCGTAGTTATGACGGCCTGGCCGCCGGTGATCGAAGCAACCTTTCTCGCCAGATCGTTGGCCCCGCCGATATGACCCGAAACGAGGCTTACCGCAAAGCGGCCATCCTGGTCCAGAACGACAATCGCCGGGTCTACCGTCTTGTCTTCAAGCAGAGGAGAAACCATTCGGACCGCTATTCCGCAACCCATTATGCAGATGATCGAGTCGCACTCCCGCCAGGCTGATGGGAAAACCTCGGATATCTGCCCGAAAAGAGTCATGCCCGGCAAAGCGTAACGATAGTTGCAAAGACAAGCGCTGCCGGGGATTTGCGCGCTTATCCGGGCCGCGAGTTCAGCACCCTTCATTGTCAGGGCGAAAATCGCCGTCTTCTGATTACTCGGGTTTTGCGGCATCCCTGAATTTATGATCGAACGTTTCGTCATAGAGCTTGGACCTTTTGTTCTTTTTGCCGGCCAGACCCTTTATCTTGAAGACCTCGCCAATGAGAATGATCGCCTGGCGTTCGATTTTTGCGGTCCGCACCTTCCCGGCTATATTCTCCAGGGTCCCCCGGATCAGTTTCTGGTCCGGCCAGCCTACTCTGTAGGCGACTATCGCAGGCGTATCAACCGGATAATGCACCTTAAGTTCCGCAACAACCTCTTCGATACGCTGAACGCTAAGGTAAATGACCATAGAGGCGCGGTGTGAGGCAAGGGCTTCCAATTGCTCCTTGCCAGGCACAGAAGTCCTGCCGCCGAGCCGTGTCAGGATCACAGTTTGACAGATCTCCGGAATGGTAAGTTCCTGTTTCATTGCCGCAGCGGCAGCAAAAGCCGCCGAGACCCCGGGCACCACCTCATGAGCAATCTTGTCACGGTCCAGAAGAGTCATTTGTTCATGGATCGCGCCATATAGGCTCGGGTCCCCGGTATGAAGCCGAACGACGTGTTCTCCGGCCTCATAGCCCTCCTTGAGAAGCGCGTGTGTCTGTGCGAGCGTCAAAGAGGCGCTGTTATAGGTCTTAACGTCTTTTCTGCAATAATGGAGGAGGGTTTGGGGAACTAGAGAGCCGGTATACACCACACGGTCGGCCTCCTGAAGAAAGCGCATCCCCTTTACCGTAATAAGCTCAGGATCGCCGGGACCTGCACCGACGAATCTGACAGGTTCTTTCATTTTACAATCCCCACATGGGAAATCTGTTCAATAATTTGCACATAAAAATGCGAAATAGTAAATAATTTTCTTTTTCCCATCTCAGGGTAGACCTGTCAAGATGTGAGGCATATTTGAGCAAAGATTCCTGTGGGCGACTATTTCGGCATGAGATACGTTTTTTTCTTTCCTAAAAAACAATTTTGAATTATGTTAAATAGGTAAGCCGAAAAGGGAGTGCCTCGGGATCTTCTCAACGCTAGTCTTTAATTCCTGCTCAGGTTTGCATGGCTCCAATCCCCGCCAGGTTGTCGACTGAGAAGTATTCGTTTGCCCTTGAAGCGTTTTTGTCGTTATTTCTGTAAATAATCAAAAATTTCAGAGGTGTAGATTCATGGATACCAAGAAAGATGGACCTGTTGGTTCCGTTATGGTCGTTGGCGGCGGAATCGCCGGCATGCAGTCGGCGCTCGATCTTGCCAACAGTGGTTTTTATGTTTACCTGGTCGAAAAATCCTCCGCTGTCGGCGGAGTGATGTCGCAACTCGACAAGACCTTCCCCACAAACGACTGCGCGATGTGAGTTATCTCGCCCAAGCTGGTCGAGGTCGGCCGGCACCTAAACATCGAGCTTCTGACCCTATCTGAAATTCAGCAAGTTACCGGTGAGCCGGGAAATTTCACGGTAGAGCTTTTGCAAAAGCCTCGTTTTGTGGATCCCTCCAAGTGCACGGGTTGCGGAGAATGCGCCAAAGTCTGTCCCATCGAATGCAAGAATGAATACAACGAGGGTCTCGATATCCGCCGGGCGGCATTCCGCAAGTACGCCCAGGCGGTGCCGGGCACCTTCACGATCGAGAAGCGCGGCACCTCTCCGTGTAAAGCCACATGCCCGGCGCACATTTCGGTCCAGGGTTACGTGGCTTTGACTGCTCAGGGCAAATATCAGGAGGCCCTGAAGCTTATCAAGGAAGAAAACCCCCTGCCTGCCATCTGCGGCCGTATCTGCGACCATCCCTGCGAGACCGACTGCATGCGGGGCGAGATCGACGAGCCGGTGGCGATCGATTCGATCAAGCGCTTTCTGGCCGATCTGGATTTGAGTTCCGAAACCAGGTTCGTCCCGCAGATAAAGCAGAAACGCGACGAGAAGGTCGCAATCATCGGTTCGGGTCCGGCAGGCCTATCGTGCGCCTATTACCTGGCAATCGAAGGTTACCGGGTAACGGTTTTTGAAAAGCTCCCGGTGCTGGGAGGCATGCTGACCGTTGGTATTCCTTCCTACAGGCTCCCCAAAAACGTAATCGAAGCCGAAATCCAGGTCATACGGGATATGGGCGTAGAGTTCAAAACGGGGGTGGAGATCGGCACGGACTTTACCATCTCTCAACTCAGAGACCAGGGATACAAGGCATTCTTCATGGGCATAGGCGCCCAGGAATGCAAGGCGCTGGGCATCCCGGGCGAAGAGTTCGAAGGGGTGGTCCCGGGTGTTGATTACTTAAGAGCCATAAATCTGGGCAAAAAGGTCCCCCTGGGCGATCGCGTTGCGGTCATAGGCGGTGGAAACGTTGCGATGGACACCGTGCGAACGGCCCTTCGCAACGGATCGAGCAAGCCTTTTATTTTATATCGCAGGAGCGAGAAGGAAATGCCCGCCCACTGGGAAGAGATCCACGAGTGCCGCGACGAAGGCATCGAGATCATGACCCTCGCCAACCCTAAGCGAATTATCGGGGAAAATGGGCGGGTAAAGGCTATTGAATGCGAGAGGATGGAGCTCGGAGAGCTGGATGCAAGCGGACGAAGGCGGCCGATGGCCGTTGCGGGGTCCGAGTTCACCATAGAAGTGGACGCTGTCGTTCCGGCCCTCGGCCAGGAATCCGACTGGGCGTGTCTTACCGAAGAGTGCGCCTGCCGGCTTACCGATTGGGGCACGATGACAGTTGACCCGCTCACCTATCAGACCGACGACCCCGACATTTTTGCAGGCGGGGATGCAGTGACCGGCCCCAAGACAGTGATCAAAGCAATTGCTGCTGCCAAGCAGGCGGCAATTTCGATTGGCCGATATATACGAGGGGAAGATCTAAGCGCCGGGCGTAAAAAGGAATGGCAAGCAGTTAAGGAAGTCTCGACCGAAGGCTATGACACAATGCCGCGCGGGCGTATGCCTGTTCTTTCTCCGGAAATCCGCACCCTCAATTTCGAAGAAGTGCAGCTCGGGTTCACCGAAGAGCAGGTGAGGGCCGAAGCGGCGCGCTGTCTAAGCTGCGGCGTGTGTTCCGAATGCTACCAGTGCGTGGAAGCCTGCCTGGCAAACGCGGTTTGCCACGAAGCGCAGCCCAAGTCGATCGAGGTCGTCGGCGCAATCATCGCCGCGCCTGGCTTCAAACCTTTCGATCCATCGAAGCTCGATACCCACGGATATGGGAGATTCCCCAATGTGGTGACCTCGATGGAGTTCGAGCGCATCCTTTCGCCCTCCGGCCCCACTCAGGGACACCTCGTGCGGCCCTCAGACCACCAGGAACCTAAAAAGATAGCCTGGATACAATGCGTGGGATCCAGAGATCTCCAGCACGGCGCCCATTCCTACTGCTCGGGTGTTTGCTGCATGTACGCCATAAAAGAGTCCATGGTTGCCAAGGAGCACTGTCCTGACGGCCTCGACACGGCCATTTTCTATATGGACATGCGCACTTACGGAAAGGACTTCGAGAAATATTACAACAGGGCGCGGGACAAGTATGGAGTCCGTTTCATCCGTTCGCGTGTGCATACGGTGGACCCCGTTTCCGGCAGCGACAACGTGTCGATCCAGTACACTAACGAGGCTGGAGAGCAGCTTGCAGAACAGTTCGATATGATTGTTCTCTCGGTAGGTGTGGAAACGACACCAGAGACCCTCGAACTGGCAGAACGGCTGGGAATTGATGTAACGGATCACAAATTCGCGCAAACCGGCGGGTTTGCGCCGGTAAGCTCCTCTCGTCCGGGAATGTACGTCTGCGGTCTTTTCCAGGGTCCCAAAGATATTCCCGCCTCAGTTATGGAAGCGAGCGCGGCGGCTTGCGCGGCGGCAATCGATCTTGCCCCGGCAAGGGGTTCGCAGGTCAAGATTAGAGAAGTCCCCCCCGAAAAGGACTTCTCGGAGGAGACGCCGCGAATCGGTGTTTTCGTTTGCAACTGCGGCATAAATATCGCCTCGGTGGTGAATGTTCCGGAAGTTACCAGGTACGCCGCAACTCTGCCTAATGTGGTCTACAGCACCGACTATCTTTTCACCTGCTCGCAGGACAGCCAGGAGAAGGTGAAGGATCTCATAAAGGAGAACAGGCTAAACCGGGTCGTCGTCGCCGCCTGCTCGCCCCGCACCCATGAGCCGCTCTTCCAGGAGACCCTGAAGGACTGCGGCCTCAATAAATACTTGTTTGAGATGGCCAATATCCGCGACCAGGATGCATGGGTCCACCAGCAAGAACCCGGACCTGCGACAGAAAAGGCCAAGGACCTTATTCGCATGTCGGTGGCCCGCGCTTCACTTCTTAAACCGCTGGTCGAGAAGTCTCTTACGGTCAATCCACGCGCCCTCATAGTCGGCGGCGGCATAGCCGGCATGAATGCGGCCCTGGGCCTTGCCCGGCAGGGTTTCGAAACTATAATCGTCGAAAAGAATGCCGAGCTTGGCGGAATGGCCAAAAATATTCCGCACACCATTGAAGGTCTCAACGTCTCCGAGTACCTCGAGAGGCTCATCGCCGAAGTCCGGGAGAACAGCAACATCGAGGTATTGACCGGAGCACGCCTGACCGGGGTTTCGGGATACAAGGGAAATTTCGTCTCGCGGATCCAAAACGGCGCTGGAGGCCCAAAGGAAGTCAGCCATGGCGCCATAATTGTCGCCACCGGCGCTCGCGAATACAAACCAAAGGAATACCTGTACGGCGAGACCGACCGTGTCATGACGCAAGTCGAGCTGGGGCAGTTCGTCAAGAATAACCCCGATGAGGTTTCGAAATGGAGCCGCGCGATCATGATCCAGTGCGTCGGCTCCCGCAACGACGAGAACCCCAATTGCAGCAGGATCTGCTGCCAGGGCGCCGTTAAACACGCTCTGGAGCTAAAGCAGTTAAATCCGGAGATGGACGTCGTGGTCCTCTATAGGGATATCCGCACCTACGGGATACTCGAGGACTATTACACCAAGGCCAGGAAGAACGGCGTTCTTTTCGTCAGGTTCGATCAAAAGAACCCGCCGGTAGTAGCCCAGGATAGCAAGTGGCCGCTCAACGTCTCCTTTATGGACCATGTGCTGCGGCGGCCCGTACAGATGAGCGCCGACGCGGTGATCCTCAGCGCGGCGACTCTGCCCGAAGAAAACGAGGAGCTTGCCGGAATTCTGAAAGTTCCTCGCAACCCCGAGGGGTTCTTCATCGAGGCGCATGTCAAGTTGAGACCGGTCGATTTTGCCTCTGAGGGTATTTACCTGTGCGGGACCGCCCACAGTCCGAAACTGATGTCCGAGAGCATAGCTCAGGCAATGGCGGCGGCGGCCAGGGCAGCTTCCTTCCTGTCCTCAAAGGAAGTGACTGTTGGAGGCGTTGTTGCCCAGGTCGAGCCGGGTCTTTGCGCCGCATGCCTGGTATGCGTGCGAGCCTGCCCATACGGTGTTCCGCATATCAACGAAAGTGACGTATCCGAGATAAACGAGGCGCTTTGCCAGGGATGCGGCATCTGCGTTTCGGAGTGTCCGGCCAAAGCGATCCGGCTGGGCCATTATACAGACGACCAGATCATGATAAAGGTCGATGCCCTTCTGGAAGGAGCGATCTGATGGAAAACTTTGAACCGATCATAGTTGCCTTTTGCTGCACCTACTGAGCGTATTCTGCGGCGGACCTGGCAGGTTCGATGAGATTGACGTATCCGAGCAACATCCGGATAATTAAAGTGCCGTGC
>JBEKQE010000108.1:0-16500 GCA_049520035.1 Syntrophobacteraceae bacterium
GACCAGGCGAGGACCATTCGGATACCGGTGCACATGATCGAGACCATCAACAAGCTCATCCGGACCTCGCGCTACCTGGTTCAGGAACTCGGACGCGAACCGGTGCCCGAAGAAATCGCCGACAAAATGGAGTTTCCGGTCGACAAGGTCCGCAAGGTGCTCAAGATCGCAAAGGAGCCGATCAGCCTTGAGACTCCGATAGGCGAAGAGGAAGACAGCCATCTTGGCGACTTTATCGAAGACAAGCGGGTGGCTTCCCCGGTGGATGCGGTAATAAACCTCAACCTGAGCGAACAGACCCGCAAGGCATTGGCCACGCTCACTCCAAGGGAAGAAAAAGTCCTCCGCATGCGCTTTGGAATCGGCGAAAAGGCGGACCATACCCTGGAAGAGGTCGGTCAGGATTTTACGGTTACCAGGGAGCGCATCAGACAGATAGAAGCCAAGGCCCTGCGCAAGCTTCGTCATCCCAGCCGCCGCAAAGAGTTGAAAAGTTTTATCGAAACGTAGCGCTCAGCCGCACGCGCTTGCGCGTGTAGCCTAAATCCTGGGGGGTGCGGGGTATCTTTAAAATGACGCAGTGTTGGACTGGAGAGACGGGGCGGCTGATTTGATTTTTTTGTTTCTGTGTCGAAGAGAAAAGCCTTTTCACTTTTCGGGGTGTCCCGATGGGACACGAGATACTGCTTGACACTTTTCAATACCGGAAATTATACTTGATCTTTGGATATTCTAAATACGGGCCCATAGCTCAGTTTGGTAGAGCACCCGGCTCATAACCGGCAGGTCCCTGGTTCGAGGCCAGGTGGGCCCACCAGGAAAGTCCAGGATGGCGACATCGTAACAGGCGGGTCATTCAGGAGATGGCGTATTCCTTATTTGGAGGATTCATCAGCAATAGAAATATCCCCGGCGTTTTCAGGATACGGGAACCGCTGGACAAGTATAAAACAAGAGGGGTGTTCCAACAGGAACACCCCTCTTGTTTTATACCTCCACCTTTCTAAAGGGGGCGCTTGATTCCCCCCCTCAGGAAAGGGGGGCAGGGGGGATTTTAGGGGCACCGAATATGGTCCGGATAAAAGACATTTTTCAGTGGATCGATTCATGGGCGCCTTTCCGTTATGCTGAATCTTGGGACAACTGCGGCCTTCAGGTTGGGGATCCCGAATCCCAGGTCACCAGGGTCCTTGTCGCCCTGGACCCGGCGTCTTGCGTGCTCAGGGAGGCTCAGGAGCTTGGATCTCAGTGTGTCGTTACACACCACCCTTTGCTCCTTAGGCCCATAAATTCCGTAAGGACCGATTCATGGCCGGGATCGATCATCAGGCAGGCCCTGCTTTCCGGAATAAGCATAATAGCGGCCCACACCAATCTAGATGCCGCCGCCCAGGGGACAAACGTCCAGCTCAAGGATTTGCTTGGGCTCGACGTTATTGGGCCTTTGGACGCTGGGGCGGTTCCCTGCGGGGACGAGCGATACATGGGGATTGGGCTTGTTGGGCTGCTGCCTCGCGAAGCTACGCTCGAATCGCTTGCTGCTAAATTAAACGGGGTGCTTGGCGGGACTGTCGTACGAATTACCGGGGATTTGCGAAAACAGATAACCAGGGTCGCCGTTTGCACCGGCAGCGGAGGCAGCCTGATGGGAAAGGTCCTTGCATCCGGGGCCGAGGTTTTCGTCACCGGAGATTTGAAATACCACGATGCGAGATTTGCCGAGGAAAGCGGACTCGCGGTCATCGACATCGGGCATTTCGCCTCAGAGAAGCTGGTTCTCGAACCTTTTGGCGATTTTCTGCGCTCAAGGGCGAAATCTGAGGGCGCAGAGTTAGAAGTTTTTGTTTCCAAATCGGAGACAGACCCGTTCCAGGTGATTACCTGAGCGCATAGATTAAGAAAGACGGCGCGCGAATGAAGCAATGTTTTCGCCGTATCTTCAGGAGGTAGTGAATTGCTTGATCAACTCAAGTGTCTGATTGAGTACCAGAAGGTTGAAGACAAGAAAAACCAGTTGATCCGAAGCTATGAGGAAGCCCCACGCCGCATTGCCGAGATCGAAAAAGAATTCGAATATTTCGAAGGACAATATCTTTCAAAGAAAGAAGAGTACGACAATGCGAAGAAAACTCACCGCTCGAGCGAGCAGCAGATAGAGGACCTGCGAGCGCGTTTGGGCCGGCAGAAAACCCGTCAGGGCGAGGTGAAGACAAATAAGGAATACCAGGCGATCGTCAAAGAGATCGATGAAACCAAAAAGGATATCTCCAGAAGTGAAGACAGCGTTCTGGAACTTATGGACAGGATTGAGCGTCTTGGCGGGGAAGTCGCTGAACTGGAGAAGGATCTGGCCGAAAGGCGCCGGAAGCTCGATGAGGACAAGGGCTTCCTCGAGCGGGAAGGCGAAGAATTGAAAGGCCGGCTGGACCGTCTCGAAACCATTCGCCAACTCGTGCGTGAACGGGTAACCCCGGAGCTTTTGAAGAAGACCGATTTCCTTTTCCAAAAACAGGCCGGAATAGCGGTTTCATCGGTGGAGAACGGCGTTTGCAAGGTATGCCATATGAACATACCGCCTCAGAAATTTATAGAACTCCAGCGCGATGAAGACATTATGCAATGCCCTCACTGCCATCGTTTCCTTTACTGGGAGGGTCATGAAGGATATTGCGTCACCGAAGAGGACATCGACAGCATTTAACCAATGTGACGAGGTGGTGAGCACATGGCAGTTTACGGAATGAAGGTCTTTGCCGGCAACAGCAACCCCGCGCTGTCCAAAAGCATATGTGAAATGCTGGAAATCCCTCTTGGCAAGTCAATGGCCGGGAGGTTCAGCGATGGGGAAATCAGAGTGGAAATCGGCGAAAATGTAAGAGGGGCTGATGTTTTCATAATTCAGACAGGAGCATCTCCCGTTAACGATAACCTGATGGAACTGCTGCTGATGATCGATGCATGCAAACGAGCCTCAGCCCGCCGAATCACCGCTGTAATGCCCTATTATTGCTATGGCCGCCAGGACAGGAAGAATAAACCACGGGTCCCGATCACGGCGCGCCTGGTGGCGGATCTTATCACCCGTGTCGGTGCGGACCGTATCGTAACAATGGACCTTCATGCCGGGCAGATTCAGGGTTTTTTCAACGTGCCGGTCGATAACCTGTATGCATCTCCCATTCTGCTGCCTTTCATCAAGGAGCATTTTCACCGGAATCTGGTTATCGTGTCACCCGATGCGGGCGGGGTGCCCCGCGCGAGGGCTTATGCAAAGCTGCTCAAATCGGGGCTGGCAATGATCGATAAACGCCGTACGGACCCCAACAAGGCCGAAGCCTTGAACATCATCGGCGAGGTGGAAAACAAAACGGCCGTCATCCTGGACGATATGGTGGATACTGCCGGGACGCTTGTGGAGGCTACTAAAACCCTGCTCGAAAGAGGCGCAAAGGCGGTATTCGCCTGTGTAACTCACGCAGTGCTTTCCGGACCCGCTGTCGAGCGCATCCGCAGCAGTTCCCTGGAAAGCCTGATCGTTACGGATACACTGCCGCTCAGGGAGGAAGTGATCGAGAGCGGAAAAATCACCCGCGTAACGGCGGCCAGGCTTTTCGCCCAGGCCATCCGCAGCATCCATAACGAAGACTCGATCAGCACTCTTTTTGAGATATTGCATTAAAATGAGCATTGCGGAAAGATATCTTAAGGAGCAACTCTCCTCCGAGGAATTCAGACGCTCCTACCTTGAAGAGAAGATGAAGCTCGATATCGAGTACCGTCTGGAGGATCTCAAGAAGGCCATTCAGAAGCGCAAAAGCCCCGATGAGCTTATCGAGAGGGTTGAGAACCTTGAAAAGCTCGTGATGGGAGCATAGGTTAGCGCAGGTTATGGGTAATAGGTTAGAGGTTATGGGTAACCCATCACCTATTCACCTATTCACCCGCCTTTTTGGTTTTTGAGTTACTAAAAACTGACAACTAATAACTAAAAACTCTTCAGATCGCGGCTACAGGAATGGACAGGATAGAAGAGGACAGCGGCAGGGACTGTTCGGCAAGGCAAATCACACCACCTGGGCCGATGGGCATCTTCAGTCTTTCCAGGGTGTGGAAGTGCCGCACATCGTTCGTTCCCGGAGAAGCGGTTTTTTTGAACTCAAGAGGATAAATCGTCCCATCCCGAACGATAAGAAGGTCGATTTCTTTAAGGTCTTTGTCACGGTAGAAATAAAAGGGAGCTTGACGCCCATTGTGCCAGTAGCTTTTCAGCATTTCGGCCATGATCCATGTTTCCAGGCTCGCACCGGACATGGCGCCGGCCTCGAGCGTTTCCGGGCTCGACCATTCCGTCAGGTATGCGCACAAGCCGGTATCAAGGATATACAGTTTCGGGGTCTTCACTAAGCGCTTGGTCACATTCGTGTGGTAAGGCTCCAACAGGTAGGCGATTCCGGATGCCTGAAGGATCGAAAGCCAGTTTTTTGCGGTGTTCACGGCGATGTCGGCGTCCCGGCTCAGATCGGTCAGGTTTAGCAATTGAGCTGTCCGGGCTGCCGCAGCCCGAAGGAAGCGAAGAAACGCCAGCTCGTCGCCGACTCTCGCCAGGTCACGGACATCACGCTGCAAATAGGTTTGCACATAGGAGCTGTAGAAGAGGTCCCTATCCACCGCATCATAGAGAGCGATTGCCGGAAAGGCCCCTCGCCAGATAAGGCGATAGAGGTCCTTCAGAGGTAGATTTCCTCCAACACCGAGACGATCGCGAATTTCATCGGGATCGGGCAGAAACGGTTTGCGCACATGAGCCAACCCGGCCAGTTCTGTTCTGGAAAGCCCGAGAAGATGAACCACGGCCACACGGCCGGCGAGAGATTCGGATACGCCTTTCATCAGGTGTAACTGCTGAGAGCCGATGAGCCAAAAGAGACCCGGTTCCCGGGTCTTATCAACTGCCATCTTGATATATGGCAGAAGTTCCGGAGCATACTGGATTTCATCGATGAGCACAGGTGGCGGAAATCTTTGCAGGAAGAGCGGAGGGTCTTGCCTGGCAAGGCTGAGCACCATGGGATCGTCGAGGGTAACATAGGGTCTTTTGTCCTGGCTGAGGTGCAGCAGCAAAGTGGTCTTCCCTACCTGTCTGGCGCCCGTGACCAGCAGAACGGGAAACTGCCTCGTCGCGGCCTCCACGAAGGCTTCAAGTGTGCGAGAAACATACATTTGCACCCTCCTCTTTTTCGGCCATAATGCAAATTGATTGCACAATAACTGACTGACTCCACTTTATCAAGTACTATTCGAGCAAGCAGGGAGAGGGAAGCAGGTGGTACGGGTGAATAGGTGAATTAAGGGCGTGGGACTAATTCAGTAATTGAGGAATTTAGGAATTGAGGAATTTAGGAATTGAGAGATTTGATTTCTTCCTGCTTCCCGCTTCCTGCTCCCCGCTTCACCCATTCACCCATTCACCCGCCCTTAATCCACCCATTCACCCATTCACCCGCCCTTTTGGGTTTTGAGTTACTAAAATCTAACAACTCATAACTAAAAACTCTTCTGCTCCTCGCGTCCTGTTTCACGCTCCCCGCGTCCCCGCGTCCCCGCGTCTCCGCGTCCTCCCTCTCCCCGCTTCCTGCTTTCCCTCTTCCCCTTTCGGGTTGACCACGACACAAATTGATGATATACAGATCACACAATGTATATCTAGGAGGAATCGATCATGCGAGTCTCCAAATGGGGTAACAGTCTGGCCATTCGGTTGCCCGCCCCGGTGGTCCAGGCGCTGGAACTGCACGAAGGCGACGAAATTGAAGTTCAGATCGCAGATGAACGAGTCTTTCAATTAAGGAAAAAACCCGGCAGGGAAGCCGTCCTTGCCCGGTTGCGGCAGCTCCGGGGAAAGTTGCCGGCCGATTTCAAGTTTGATCGCGACGATGCAAATGTCCGATCCTAAAGTGTTCATCGACACAGATATTCTGCTTTATCTCTTGTCGGCTGACAAACACAAGGCCGATCGAGCCGAGATAATTGTGCAGGCGGGAGGCCTGATCAGCGTGCAGGTATTGAACGAGATGGCCAATGTGGCGCGTCGTAAACTCTCCATGTCATGGATGGAAATCAACGAGGTATTAGCGCTGATTCGGTCGGTATGTCCGGCTGCTCCGTTGACCGTCGAAACTCATGACAGAGGGAGGCTTGTCGCTGAACGGTACGGGTTGAGCGTCTACGATGCGATGATCGTGGCCGCCGCTCTTCTCGGAGGTTGCGAAACCTTGTACTCCGAGGACATGCAGGACGGACTGTTGATCGACCGTCAGTTGCGTATTTGCAATCCATTCATCCTTACAGAATGAAGCGTCACCAATTCGAGACGTGAAGCGATAATGTACTTTCTGCGCAGCTAACATCGAGTTTCTTGCAATTTTGTCGGGATTTTCTTTTAACTCTTTATTTTATCTGCGTTATCCTGGTGCCCTGTCGATGACCAGTAATCTGCGGATTGCTTTTCTGTTTGGTTGCGGCGGAAGGAATCTTTTTGGTTGAACGGCAGGGGTAATCCAACCGGATGGACAAACCCAATTACATCTATGACCTCGATGACCGGCCCCCGCTCAGGCTTGGGGCACTCTACGCCCTTCAATGGGCAATCATAATTTTTCCCATTTTCATCACGTCGGCTATCCTTCCGGCAAGGGTGCTCCAGATGGGGCCCGCAGATGCAGTGCGGTTTCTCCAGCTTATATTGCTTTCCTCGGGTGTTTTTACAACTGTCCAATGTCTTTGGGGACACAGGTATCCCATCATAGAGGGCCCGTCGACAGCGCTTCTGCTGACTTTTCTCGTTATCGCTCCATACGGCCTGCCTGCCGTGCAGGCCGGGGGAATCGCCGGCGGCCTGTTGCTCATGGCGGCCGTATTTATAGTGAAACCAAAAAGAATTGTCCCCGTAATGACTCCGAACGTGATCGGAGTAATCCTGATGCTCATCTCTCTAACTCTTCTGCCGTATCTAAGCGAGCTGATGTCGGGGGCTGGATCGTCTCCAGGCGAAGGAAGCGCGGTCAAATTCCTGCTGAGCGTCGGGCTGGTGCTCCTGATGAGCGCCATGGCGTACAGGCTCAGGGGGTTTTTCAAAACAGTCTGGCTGCTCGCCGGAATGATCATTGGGACGGCCGTTTTCTTCGCTATGGAACAGCCTTCGTTCAATCACCTTCTGACCTCCTCATGGTTCTCGATTCCACCTGAGATGATTCCCTCGAAGCCGGAGCTAACGATATCAGCCGTAATCGCTTTCGCGGTCTCTTACGTGGCCGTGGTGGTAAACAGCATCGGGAGCATTCAGGCCATCGCAAATATAACCAGCCGCGAGCGGCTGGCTGAGGCAATTCCGCGCGGGCTGTTCATCAACGGGGTCGCGGGTGTTTTGTGCGGGCTAATGGGAATTATCGGCCTGGTAAGCTACAGCGTTAGCCCCGGAATAGTGCTCTCGATACGGGTTGCAAGCCGGTTTGCGGTAGCCTGGTGCGGGGTTGTGTTAATTTTGGCGGCATTCAGTCCAAAGCTCGCCGCCTTCTTTGCGCTCGTTCCGCCCCCGGTCGTTGGGGCGGCCCTGTGTACTGCAATGGGCATTCAGATTGGAGCGGCCCTCGATATCGTTGCCGGATCGGGCATCGAGCAGCGCAGCTATTATATTGTGGGCCTGCCGGTCGTTTTGGGCGCCTTGATCGGTTTCTTGCCTCAAAACGTTGTTAATGAGCTGCCGCAGGCATTTCGTATATTTCTCGGCAACGGGCTGACGTTCGGGATACTATTGGTTTTGTTTCTCGAACATGTGCTCATGCGCAGGCCCGCGCCCGCACAAAAGGGAGGTCCCGGATGAGCGAAGCAGGAGCAGGGGAAAAACGGTTTCCCAGATGCGGAGAACGGTTTCCCAGATGCGAAGAACGGTGTCCCAGGTGCGGAGAAATCGTGCGGTTGTACCGGAATCCGCTCCTGACCGTGGATATTATAATTGAGGTTTCCGGAGGAGGAATTATTTTGATCGAGCGCAAGAACCCGCCTTTCGGTTGGGCCATTCCAGGCGGGTTCGTAGATTACGGCGAGACGCTGGAGGCTGCGGCAATGAGGGAGGCTCGAGAGGAAACGGGAATGGATCTCGTCGATCTGAAGCAGTTTCATGCTTATTCCGACCCGAAAAGAGACCCGCGAGGACACACGGTGAGCGTTGTTTTCACGGCAATCGGAAGAGGCAGCCCGCAAGCGGCCGACGATGCGAAAAACCTGCAAATTTTCCCGTTCGACAGGCTGCCGGAGAATCTGGCGTTCGATCACGCTTTGATCCTGTCAGATTACTTTGACATGAAAGCCGGATATAATTAGTGTCCATTCGGAATGGGGAACGCTTCGCGGGTGGGCTGGCGGTCCCGGTTCCCAAGCCCCGCCCGCCTCTGGTCATGGACAGGTCAGGGATGGCGTCGAGATATCGGCTGGCGGTCCCGGTTCCCAAGCCTGGAAAGAAAGCGGATGAATTTGGGAGAAGAGCCTGAAAATTTGCCTCTCGAGCAGGTTGTATCGGCCATGGTCGGCATTTATGACAGGAGCGGCAAAGGGCTCGATCAGCATCAGTGGGTTATCCGGGAAAGGCCGGTAACTCTATATCTGAACGGCAGGGAGATGGTGACGCTTTTGTGCGCGGGGCATCATCTTGACGAGCTTGCCGCCGGGTTTTTCTATGCCGAAGGATTTCTCCGTTCTCCGGAAGATATTCTTGGCATTGACATAGACGATGGAGCCGGGGCGGTGAATCTTTCGGCCAGGGGGGACGCCTCGATTACCGAAGGTTTGTGGCAGAAGCGCACGATTACTTCCGGGTGCGCTAAAGGCTCTCTTTTTTATTTTTCTCTTGATGCGCTTTTGAGCAAGCCGGTCAAAAGCGATATTCGGATTGCGCCGGGCCGGATACTCGACCGGGTGGAGGATTTGAACCGTTTGAGCGAAACATACCGCCGCACACATGGCGTCCACAATACGGCCCTTGCCGACCCGGACAGGGTTGTCCTTTTCCGGGACGACATAGGGCGTCACAACGCGGTGGACATGATAGTGGGGCATGTCTTCCTGCATGGGATCCCGCTCCGGGACAAAATGTTAATCACTACCGGCAGGCTGACCTCCGAAATGTTGATCAAGGCCGCCAAAGTGGGCATACCCGTCCTTGTCAGCCGCAATACGGCCACCAGTCTGGCGGTCGAGCTTGCCGTCTCGCTGGGGGTCACTCTGATCGGGCATGTTCGAGCAGGCAAGTTTACGGTCTATAATGGACAGGAAAGAATAGATGTCGGTCTATCTGGATAATGCTGCAACCAGTTTTCCCAAGCCGAAGGCAGTGATCGAGGCGGCTCGAAGGGTGCTGGAGGAGGTCGGCGCTTCCCCGGGCAGGGGAGCGCACAGGCATGCCAGAGAGGCGACGGCCATTGTTTCCGATTGCAGGCAAAAGACCGCTGCAATACTTGGGGTTAAAGACCCTGACCGGGTAGTCTTTACGAAGAATGCAACCGAGAGCATCAATCTTGTCCTGAAAGGCTGGCTAAGGCCGGGGGACCGTGTCCTCTATTCCGCAATGGAGCACAACTCGGTAGCTCGCCCCTTGAAGAAACTCGCATCCCAGGGCGTCAATATCGAAATGATTCCGTGCAGCCCTGCCGGGGCCCCGGACCTTGGGGTCCTGACGCAGATGCTTCGCTCTGAGGCCAGGCTGGTTGTCATGGTGCATGTATCGAATATAAACGGAGCGCTGATGCCGGTCGCAGAAGCATCTGAGGTGTGCGCTCGCGCAGGAGTGCCCCTGTTTTTGGATGCAGCGCAAAGTGCGGGGGTGCAGCCGATTGAGGCCGAAGAACTGGGCATTGGAATGCTCGCCTGTTCCGGACACAAGGCTTTGCTTGGACCCGCCGGGGTCGGCATTCTCTACGTGAGGCCCGGCCTCGATGTGCTGCCTCTCATGGAAGGCGGCACCGGCAGCCGCTCCGAGGAACTGGAACAACCTGAATTCTGTCCCGACCGGTACGAGAGCGGAACGCCCAATCTGCCGGGTCTGGCCGGGCTTTGCGCAGGAATCGGCTATATCCTGGAAACGGGAATGAACCGCATCCGGAATCATGAAATCGGAATGGCGCACTACCTTGAAAACGAGCTATGGCAAATTCCCGGGGTGCGGATGCTCGAACCGGAAAGGCGCGGATCGGGGGCGGTATCTTTTGTAGTCGAAGGGATGAATCCGGCCGATACAGGTTCGATTCTTGACCAGGCCTTCGACATTGCGGTAAGGACCGGGCTTCATTGCGCTCCGCTCGCCCACCAGACGCTCGGTACTTTTCCGGAAGGGACCGTCCGGGTTTCGCCGGGATTTTTGACAACCATCGAGAATGTCGAGTATCTTTTGAACGGGCTTCGCTGGATCGTTACACGGAGGGGATAGAAGCAGGGAGCAGGAAGCGGGGAGCAGGGAGCGGGGAGCGGGGAGCAGTGAGCAGGAAGCAGGGAGCGGGGAGCGGGGAGCGGGAATGAAGACTCCGGCAAAGACGTTTCAGGACTTGGAGGTGTGGAAGAGTTCGCACGCCTTCGTGCTTGGTGTCTATAGCCTGACAGCGACCTTCCCGGCTGATGAGCGGTTCGGCATGGTCAGCCAGTTCCGCCGCGCGGCCGTGTCCATTCCGGCGAATATTGCCGAGGGGTTTCGAAAATACACGACGGCTGATAAGGCGCGTTTCTTTAACACTGCCGAAGGATCACTGGAGGAATGCCGTTATTATTGCATCTTGGCCCAGGATCTGGGGTACGGCAATACAACGAATCTCCAAGAGGCGCTGGATGGGATCGCAGCGCAGTTGGCAGCCTACATTCAGCGACTTCGGGAGTCTTGATTGCTACTCCTTGCTTCTTGCTACATGCGACGTGTTGGGTCTTGATTCCCGCTTCTCGCTTCTTGCTTCCCGCTTCCCGCCACTTTGAGTGGCTCTGAGGATCGCGCATATGATTCGTAAGGCCAGGATAGCCGATGTAGTCGAGATTCACAAAATGCTGTGGCGTTTTTCGAAGGCCGAAAAACTCCTGGCCCGTTCCTTGAGCGAGCTTTATACGACCCTGCGGGACATAGTTGTCTTCGAAGATGAGGCCGGGCGGATCGCTGGGTGCTGCACTCTGCACATCGTCGATGAAGATCTTGCCGAAATCCGCTCCCTGGCCGTTCTCGAATCCCATCAACACCGCGGGATAGGCCGAGATCTGGTGGCGGCATGCATATCAGAGGCAAAGGAGCTTGGAATCGGCAAACTTTTCGCCCTGACCGGCGAGGTAGCATTTTTCGAACGTCTGGGCTTTCAGTTGGAGAACAAAGAGGACTTGCCTCATAAGGTGTGGTGGGACTGCAGGCACTGCCCCAAGCACCCCAATTACTGCGACGAATCCGCCCTGGTGTTGGATATCGTCTGAGGAAGGGTCCTTTTCCGCCGATTCCGAAGGGTAATTGGTGGCAGTTGATGTCCATCCGGATTATAATGCAAAGTTGAGGCACGTCCTGCGTGCCTTTCTTATTATTTATTTCGAATTTCGCATCCGGTTTGGAGGGATTGTTAAAAATGATAGTCGGTGTTCTAAAAAAAATATTCGGAAGCGCCAATGAGCGTGAATTGAAGAGGCTTGCGCCCCTTGTGGATGAAATCAACAGCTTTGAGCCGGGAATCCAGAAGTTGAGCGATGATCAGCTCCGAGGCAAGACTGTCGAATTCAGGCAGCGCCTGGAAAACGGCGAAGAACTCGACGATCTTCTTCCCGAAGCTTTCGCGGTGGTCCGGGAGGCTTCCACCCGCACTCTGGGAATGCGGCCCTTCGACGTCCAGTTGATAGGAGGCGTTGTCCTTCACCAGGGTAAAATCGCCGAAATGAAGACCGGTGAAGGCAAGACCCTGGTGGCGACCATGCCGATCTACCTCAACGCTCTGAGCAGCAGAGGGGTCCACCTGGTCACGGTAAACGATTATCTCGCCAGGCGCGACAGCGAGTGGATGGGGCAGATATACAAATTCCTGGGGCTGACGGTAGGCTGTATAGTCCATGGGCTCGACGACCTTGAAAGGCAGCAGGCCTACAACTCAGACATAACCTATGGGACCAACAACGAGTTCGGGTTCGATTATCTGCGGGACAACATGAAGTTCCGCATCGAGGAGCTTGTCCAGCGTGACCTGCACTACGCCATCGTGGACGAAGTGGACAGCATCCTGATCGACGAAGCAAGGACTCCCCTCATCATATCGGGTCCGGCGGAAAAATCTACCGAGCTTTATTACCGGGTAAACCGCATTATTCCACAGATTCGGGAAGAGTCACACTATACCAAGGAAGAGAAAACCCGCAGCGTTGCCCTGAATGAGGATGGTGTGGCAAGGGTCGAACGGCTGCTCGGGATCGAAAATCTTTACGATCCGCGCAATATGACAATAAATCATCACGTGCAACAGGCGCTCCGCGCTCATGTTCTTTTCAAGCGGGACGTGGACTACATCGTAAAGGAAGGCCAGGTAATCATAGTTGACGAGTTCACCGGCCGGCTCATGCCGGGCAGGCGCTACAGCGAGGGACTTCACCAGGCGCTGGAGGCCAAGGAAGGCGTAAAGGTCGAAAATGAAAACCAGACCCTGGCTTCGATTACTTTTCAGAACTATTTTCGCATGTACGAAAAGCTCGCGGGGATGACCGGCACCGCCGAAACCGAAGCCCCGGAATTCGCCAAGATATACAAGCTGGATGTGGTGGTCGTCCCGACACACAAAGAGATGATCCGGGAGGATTTTCCCGATTGCATCTACCGAACCGAATCCGAGAAGTTCAAGGCGGTTGCCGGGGAAATAAAAGAACTGCACGGCATAAAAAGGCCGGTCCTGGTGGGAACGATCAGCATCACCAAGTCCGAAAAGCTGAGCGAAATGCTTAAGCGCTCAGGGGTGCCGCACCAGGTGCTCAATGCCAAGCTCCATGAAAAAGAGGCCGAAATAGTTGCCAGGGCCGGACAGCCCGGGGCCGTTACAATCTCGACGAACATGGCTGGCCGCGGTACGGACATTGTCCTTGGGACGGGCGTGGTAGATGTGGGCGGGTTGCATATCATAGGCACGGAGCGCCATGAGTCCCGGCGGATCGACAACCAACTCAGGGGCCGTTCCGGGCGCCAGGGCGATCCAGGGTCATCCCGGTTTTACCTGTCGCTCGAAGACGACCTGATGCGGATTTTTGCAGCCGACAGGCTCTCCGGACTTATGCAGCGGATCGGCATGGCTGAAGACGAACCGATCGAACACCGGCTTATAAGCAAGGCCATTGAAAACGCCCAGAGCCGGGTTGAGGACCACAACTTCAGCATCCGCAAGCAGATTATCGAATACGATGACGTGATGAACCAGCAGCGCGAGATCATATACCGGCAGAGGCGGGAAGCGCTTCAGGGCGGAACTCTCAAGTCCGCTGTCTTCGACATGATAGACGACATGCTTGACTCTATAATCGAGGAGAACACAGCGGAAAAGACCTACGCCGAAGATTGGAACCTCGATAGCATCAACAAGGAAATGTTGCGCATTTTCGGCCTTCAGCCCAATCTCACGGTGGAATCCCTTGAAGACATGGATCGCGAGGCGCTCAGAGAAGATATGCTCGAGCTTGTGCAGAAGCGCTACGAAGCCCGTGAACAAGAGTTCAGCGAGCCGATCATGCGCGACCTGGAAAACTACATCCTTTTGCAGACGGTCGACGCGCTCTGGAAAGATCACCTGTTGAACATGGATTATCTCAAGGAAGGCATCGGTCTTCGCAGCTACGGGCAGCAGGACCCGCTGGTCGCCTACAAGCGCGAAGGCCACGAAATGTTCCAGCAGATGATCTCCCGCGTAAAGGAAGAAACCCTCCAGAAGCTCTTTCATATCCAGATTCAGCGCGAGGAGCAGTTGCAGGAGATGCGTGCGGAACAGGAAGATCAGCCCATGTTCTACGGGCCGCCCGAAGGGGCTCCAAAGCAACAGGCCGTAAGAAAAAACGGAAAGGTTGGCAGAAATGACCCCTGTCCCTGCGGAAGCGGCAAAAAATACAAAAAATGTCACGGTCAGTAGAGGCGCATTCGAGGTCCCGGGTTTTCTTGCAGGCGCTGTTGAATCGGGGATGCGCTACAGCGGCAGGCTTGACCTGGCGCTGATCTGTGCGCAGGACCCTGCGGGCTGCGCCGCTTCGGGTGTTTTCACCAGGAACCTTTTTTGTGCGGCCCCGGTGGAACTCTGCCGGGAGCGCCTTGAAAAACGCAGGGCAACGGCAATCCTCGCCAATGCGGGAATTGCCAACGCATGCACCGGCAGGGAGGGAAAAATCCGTGCGATTGAAATGGCCCGGATTGCCTCCGATGCGCTTGGCTGCCCGTCCGATTCGGTGCTCGTTTGCTCGACCGGGGTTATCGGAATGCAGGTGGACGTCGAACCGGTCGCCCGTTGCATGCCCCGGCTCATCCATGCGCTCAGGCCGGATGGGTGGCAAGACGCCGCCAGGGCGATAATGACAACGGATACCGTCGAAAAAATGGCGAGCGCTCGCATCGAGTTGGGTGCAGGCTTGAGTGTTACCATCGCCGGCATTGCCAAAGGTTCCGGTATGATAGCTCCCGATATGGCGACCCTTCTCGTATTTGCCTGTACGGACGCCGCCGTAAGTCCTGAAGTCCTGGATCATTGGACCCGCGCCGGGGCGGACAGCTCCTTTAACTGCATAACGGTTGACGGCGATACAAGCACCAATGATTCGCTGATCGTGCTCGCGAGCGGAGCGGCTGGGAATACACCCATAACTGACACAGGCGGCAGCGAGAGCCGGGCTTTTGGCGGGGCGCTCGCCTCGGTTCTCCGTGACCTGGCGTTACAGGTCGTGATGGACGCAGAGGGCGCCACCGTGCTCGTCGAGATCGAGGTCAGCGGCGCCGCCGACCGCGAAAGCGCAAGGCAGGTAGCGTTTACCGTAGCCAATTCGCCGCTGGTCAAAACCGCCTTTTTCGGGCAGGACGCAAACTGGGGCAGGATAGTCGCGGCCGCCGGAAGGTCCGGCGTGAAGCTGATTCCCGAACGGGTGGCCCTTTTTTTCGAGGACCTTTGTGTATTTGAGAACGGCGCCCCGGTTTTGGGGGAAGAGATCGAACAGAAGGCGTCCCGGATATTCAAGCAGAAGGAAATACACGTCCGGCTGGACCTGGGACTGGGAGACGCCTCCTTCACTGCCTGGACCTGCGATTTTTCCTTCGATTACGTGAAGATAAACGCCTCGTACAGAAGCTAGGGAGCGGGGAGCGGGAAGCGGGAAGCAAGAAGCAAGAAGCAGGAAGCGGGGAGCGAGAAGATGGATAGTCTGAATATTGAATTCACGATTCATGTGTGGCAGGAAGGGCGCCAGTTTATAGCTCACGCCATGCCTTTGGATGTCATAAGCGCCGGGAATACCCCGGATGAGGCCAAAAAGGCCCTGGATGAGGCGGTCAGGCTTTTTCTCCTGACGGCTTCCGATATGGGGACCCTTCATGAGATCCTGGAAGAATGCGGGTACCAATGTGACAAGGGGACCTGTGTCGGCCCGGCATGGATCGCTATCGAAAGGCACACCAGCATGATCGGATTGACTTGATGCCCAAGCTCACGCCGCTCCATTGGAAAACCCTGGAGAGAGTTATCCTCGCGGCGGGATTCCGGTTTGCGCGGCAGGAAGGGAGCCACCGATCCTATGTAAAACAGGGAATATTGCGCCCAGTTGTGATTCCAACCTATGATGAGGTGCCGGTAGCCATAATTCGAAATAATCTGAAAACCGCAGGTATTTCACGGGAAGAGTTTTTCCGACTCTTGATGAACGAGTGATTTCTCGATCTCCGGAAAAAGGTGCCATTCCTCCTTGAAGGACCGGCTTCGGTCGCCTCCAAATCACATCAATGAAGAGCGGCTTTATACGCTTTAGAGCGGAGAAGCAGGGAGCGGAGCCTTGATTCTCGCTTCCCGCTTCTTGCTCCATCCTACGAGGAGTTTTTCCCTTTTTGCTTTCGACAATTTGCTCGAAAGGGTCAACTTGACTTATGACCCGTTTAATACTATTTCGCTATCAAACATTAAAGTAATTGTGGTATAGTCCCCTTCTGAATTGTTCATCAAGGAGGGGACCGACGATGAGAAAAACTGAGCTTAAAGATCATCTTGAGCAGGCGGAAATTCGGAAGGAGATGCAGGCCTCTGAGAGCCGGGAGCAGTTCCAGCGCTGGCAAGCTATCTATCTGGTGGGAAAAGGCCTACGCGTGGAACAAGTGGCGGAATACATTGGCATTACCAAGGGCACGGTCTATCAATGGATTTTTCAATATAACCATGAAGGACCCGAATCATTCCAATTGCGGGGCCGGGGAGGAAGGCGATTCGGCCTCATGTCTTTTGA
>JBEKQE010000109.1:0-16388 GCA_049520035.1 Syntrophobacteraceae bacterium
AGCGAACCATCGAGAAAATGTCTTCGCAAACCAAATATGTCAATGCGACTGAAGAAGCTTTGAAGATGGGCAATCCGATCTACAGCAATGTCATTTTTCTGGGAGCAATCGTGGGTGCAGACATATTACCCTTGAGCAAAGAATCGTTTATGCCTCTCCTGGAAGAACGATTCCCCGGGAAAATGCTCGATATCAACCTCAGGGCTTTCGATAAAGGCATGGAGCTTATCGCCGGTGCGTAATCGGCGAAGTTGGTATGATTTTGATAACCTGAAATTCCCTCGATTCTGACGAAATGCTATTGAGATAAATCTCAGTCGTCCTACGATTCTCATGACCGGGAATTTTCTGAATCGCAGCAAGAGGTAGTCTTGGGTGTCAGGATCGGCAAGCGAGATGATCTTGTCGATCTCCAGCGCCGGCGGAACATATTTGACCTTCTTCTCAACAGGCAGGAAAGGGATGTCGTTCACCGGATTATCGGCAACGACCTTATGCCGAATGCCATGATTGAAGAACGCTTTCAAGAGCCTCAGGTCGTAGTTTGCAGCGTAATGAGCCTGTTCGGCGCGCTTCCTGAAAGGTCGGAAGTGGTGTGCAACTCCGCAGAGGCTCACCTTCTCCGGAGGGTTAAGAGCCATAAGACTGTGGCAACCATTCCGAAACCCGTTCCCACAAGGCAGACTCCCTGCCATCCGGAATGAGCGTAGGCAAATGAGGAGAGCGCCGAGCCAAAAACTCCGCCGGCAAAGAAGCTGGCCATGTAGGCCGATGTGACGCGGCTGCGCGCATCGGGTCTCAGGCGATAGATTTCGCTTTGGTTGGTTATGTGCAACCCCTGCACGGTAAGGTCGAGCACTAGAATGCCGAATACAAGCATCAGGACCGAGTGGTCGCCCAGTTTCAGAGGGAGCCATGAGAGCACAAGAAGCGCCGATGTGATCCCCGTCATCTGACTAGTCCAGCCCATATCGGCCATCCGGCCGGCCATAGAAGCTGCCAGCACGCCTGCAACACCGGCCAGACCAAATATCCCTATCGTTCCAGTGGAGTACCGGTACGGGGGCTGGGACAGCAGCAGGGCCAGAGGGGTCCACAGCACACTGAACGAGCCGAATGCAATCGCGCCGTAAAAAGCTCGAAGGCGCAGGACAGGCTCTTCCATGAGCAGGGAGAGTACGGACTTCATCAATGCCGGGTAGCTTACGCCGATATTGGAGCGGTACGTCGGCAGGCCCCTGTGCAAGACGACTGCAAGCGCGATCATGAGTCCTGAGGCGACCCCAAAAACCGCTCTCCAGCCCTCGAGTTGGGCCAAATAACCAGCCGCAGTACGGGCGAGAAGAATGCCGAGCAGGAGCCCGCTCATCACCGTCCCAACAACCTGTCCTCTTTCGGCAGGACGGGCCAGCGTGGCTGCAAAGGCGACGAGAACCTGGGCTACAACCGAGAGTGCGCCCATCATAAGGGCTGCCGCGAGCAGTATTGAGGAGAAAGGAGCCAAGGCCATTCCCGCCAGGCAGACTGAGATTCCAACAGTCATCCAAACCGCTAGAACCCGCCGCTCCATAAGATCACCCAACGGCACCAGGAAAGCCAGTCCCAAAGCGTACCCCAACTGGGAGGCCGTGATGATAAGGCCCGTTGTGGCAACGGACATCCCCAGGCTCTGACGAATGGCCTCAAGCAAGGGCTGGGCGTAGTAAATGCTCGCAACCGTCAATCCGGAGCCTGCGGCCATTAGCAAAACGAGCGTCTTACTCATCTTGGAGGCGTCCGTAGCTCTTGATTGGGTTTCGATGCTGGAGGACTTCTTTTTCACGTCAACCATAAAGGCATTTCCAGACGAATTCTTCAGTTTAAGCGTGTTCACCAGATGCTTCCGATATCATATGGGCAGGGCCAAGTTTCGTTCTTCAAGGCGATCGAATCTCAGACGAACACTTGCTTCCACCCGGTTCCGTGGCGTTAAGGCTTCAATCAAACCTTCACCGGGAAAGAAAGCTTCTGTTGATTACCAACACTCGTACGGTAATCCTCGCAATCCTCTACTCAGGAAATGATAGAGGAAGGTCAACGGGACCGGTTTTTGCAATTTCAGGACACACAACCATCCCAGCAGTTGATAGCTTCTCTGCTCAATGCTGGTTCGAGATCCGAGGACCATTATTCGAGTTCTTCAATTGATTGATATTAGAGTGAAGAGGCGCAGCTATTTGCTCAAGGGATCAAGCCCATGCAACCACTTTGAAGACAAGAATCCCGTATGCCATGAGGAGGACGGTATCCTGAGATTTTGATAATGTTGATTCCCGCATTACTCATTGGGCCGGAACGCCGGACCTTGTCGGACCAAGCCAAGCCGTGCAGGTCGGGTTGAAGGCAGCAAAACCAACGATCCGAAGCTAACGTTCTTTCCGCTATTTTTCTTCCCACGCCTTCTTGATGGCATCATCGACTTTTTTGTCCTGTATCTCCTTCTCCTTTCTTTCGTCGTTTCTTGCCTCTCCTTCCTGACCTTGACCCATACCTCTTCTACCCATTCCTTGGCCTGAGCAGAACTCCTCCTTTGTTATATAACCATGTCCATTGACATCCATTGCCTTGAACATCTCTTCGGCATTACCCCTGTGATGCGGGGCCGCCATAAATTCCTCTTTGGTGAGTTTCCCATGATGGTTAGTGTCCAACGCATCAAAACGTTCTTGACACCCCATCCTTGGAGCACCATGGCCACCCTGCCACTGGGCAAGCGCCATACCTGCAATGAATAACACCGTCACCAATCCGACCAGTACAACCAGCTTGAAACATTTCATTTTTTCTCCCGCCTGATTCAATGGTTTCGGTCCGGAATAATGCCTCAAGCTGTGTGCTATCCATCCAAACCGCATTTTCGGGTCGGATTCTGCCCGAAAAAGCTTCTTAAACAACCCCAAAGCCCGCAAAACCTTCAAAGATATGCTCTGTGATACGCGTTGTTTGCGGAAATAAGGGCCAGCCCAAAAGAGTACCTTGGGCCGGCCCGGATGGGGTGTTGGAGAGTCGGACTGGAGCTTCGGCAACGGCTCATCCCGAAGCTCCCTATATCAAGCGCAAACTCTCATCTGCGCGGAAGCGGGAGCATGCGAGACAGGAGGAGAGGTGAACGGTTCTCGCAACGCTCCCACAAAGATTAGTCCTTGTGCTTCTGTTCCTTCTCGTGGTGGGATTTCCATTTCTCGCGCATTTGCTCAACTTTGGTGCGCTGCTCAGGGGTCAGGACTGCATAGATCCTGGATTTCATGCGCTCCTTGTCTACAATCAGCTCGGTTATGATATCCGCTTGCCCCTTCGCGATGGCCCGAACCTTCGCCTCGTCAAATTGACCCTTTGGGAGAGCGCAAAGTTGCTCGCGCCCCGCTTTTAGTTTTTGGACAAGTGGTTTCATTTTTGCGCGCTCTTCGAGCCTGATGGAAAACATCTCTTTCTTTTGCGCGTCAGTCAAATTGAGCTTTTTCCACAAATGGTGATGCCCGTGGCGATGCCCGTGATGATGCTTCCAATGCCCCCTGCATTCCCCTTTAGCGGCGCCTGTATCTTGTGGATCGCCCTTGTTGACTTCCGCAGCGGCAGCAGTGCCGGACCCCTGGGTACCGGCCGCGATAGAGTTGAAGAAGAACCATGATCCAGTCACCCATACTACCGCTGCCAAAGTTACCGCAAACCCTGTCAGTAATCTCTTCATATCGTTTCTCCTTATAATTTGATGGTCCCTTCATGATGAATAAGTATAAAAAGTCTGCATCAAGAGTCGAGTTAAGATTAGTTAAAGCAGGTAAAGTTTAGTAAAGGAATATATGAGTGAAAGTTGGGTTTCGCTGCGTTGCACCCAGCAGCCGACACAGTTCCTATTATCTGAGGTAGGCCACCCTGGCCACAACCTCTACAAAATGACTTATCATCCGGAGGAAGCATCTCTTCAGCGGGAGGATACCTGATGCTCAAATTATCGGAACGGGAATGCCTGCGAATTTTATAGTTGTAGACGGACCGCCCTCCGGTCTTCCGTATTCCCTGGCAGAAGTGAGAGTGGTTTGTGCGAGAGGTGAGAAGATCGGTTCATCGAAAAACCCTTGGTAAAATCCTCAGCAGGGGTCCTAATCCCGACAGACGAACCCTCAACTTTCGCCCATGGAAAAGTTTGATGGCTCCTAGAAGCCCGCTGTAGAGCTTTTCATCATATGGGTGCCACCAGAGGTTTTTTTTGGCGAAGGTCAGGAGGTCATGCACCACCACCTGTGGCTGGGTCATCTCCAGGAAACCGATTTTACCGTGTGTCCTCCCATAGCCGGATGCCTTGAGACCTCCCCAGGGTGTTTCGGCCATGCCGTGGCTGACGAGATGATCATTTATCGTCATGACTCCTGCCCGAATTCTCCTGGCGATCTGCTCTGCTCTTTTGGCATTCCTGGACCAGACAGACCCGGTAAGGCCATAAATAGAATCGTTGGAAAGGGCGATCGCTTCTTCCATGTCTTGCACCTTCATTATGGCAAGAACCGGCCCGAACGTCTCCTCCTGCATTACCAGCATCTCATGGTTGACCTCGGCAATAACTGTGGCAGGAAGGAAGTTGCCCGGACCCTCTTGGGGCGGGCAATCCGATTGAGCAACGATCACTGCCCCCTTATTCAAAGCGTCTTCCAAATGGTTGCGGACTTTTTCCATCTGGCTCTTTGTGGTCATCGCCCCCATGTCCACATTGAAATCCTTATCCTGTCCGACCCTGAGCGATTCCACCTTTGCTTTGATTTTCTCCATGAATGGCTCATAGACAGATCCGTGTACATAGACTCGTTCAACCCCGGCGCAGGTCTGCCCGCAATTTTGAAGCCCTGCCCACACGGCCCCGGAACTTGCCCGGTCCATGTCGGCGTCTTCACAGACCAGCATGGCATCGTTGCCGCCCAGTTCAAGGTTAAGAGGCGTAAGGGTCTCGGCGGCTTTGGACATGAGTTTTTTCCCAACAGAGACCGAGCCTGTAAAAAACAGCTTATCGATTCCGGAGTCGATGAACGCGTCACCGGCAACATCCCCGCTAATATTGATGAATGAAAAGATCCCGTCAGGAAGCCCGGCCGCACGCAAGCAAGCTTCGATCTCTCTTCCAACAAGCTGCGTGTTGGTGGCTGTTTTAAGGATGACACCGTTTCCCGCAAGAAGGCCCATAACTACTTCTGAAAAGGGTATTCCGAAAGGGTAGTTCCACGGAGATATGATTCCTATCACCCCATAAGGGACTCGAAACATTTTGCTCCACTTGTTAAAGAGAAGAAAGCTTCCGGGTAGGAGAACAGTGGGTTTCAAAAATTTCTTTGCATGACTTGTGTAATAGTCAAGAGCCATTACGGCGGGGAGGACTTCAGTTGCAAGGGCGTCTACTCGAGCTTTACCATTCTCTCTGGAAATCAGTGCCACGATTTTTTCAGCATGTTCCATCAAGTGAACCCTCATTCCCCTTAGCGCACGGATTCTTTTTTTTACCGTGAGAACTGCCCAGGCTTCCTGAGCCCTCCTGGCCTTTCGGATCGCTTCTTTTAGATCGTCCACGCTATTTTTCGGGGAGTATCCGATCGTCTCGCCGGTAGCCGGGTTTACGGATTCTGTCGACCTTGCATTCTCCAGTTTTGAAGAACTTTTTTTGGTCTGTTTGCGCATGTGCTCAACCTCGCCTCGTATGACAGACTTGTTAACAGCACTAAACGATTATATGGTGAAACGCTCTCGCGGGCTTCCCTATGCGACGAGTGATGCATAGCCCGGAAGGCATCCCCTGAAGTGTCTAATCTGGTCATTCCGCTTACCGCCTTTAGGCGGAAGTCGTACGCGTTGGGCGTTCGCGGGATGCCTTCTTCAGAATTGGAAGCTCCATACGTAGCTAAAGCTCGACATCAATTCGAGTCTGCCTGTTTTGATTTTGTATTTTGATGTTTTACACCGTAACGTCCTCTGAATGTGTGCATGGCCGCGTTGATTCCCAAAAAATTTGTGATAAAGTCAAAAACAAACGCGGGAAGATATCGCAGCAGCCAGACGGAATAGACCAGGGGAGGCATGAGGAGCCTTCTTCTGTCCTTTTTGATAGCCCTTACTATCCGCTCTGCAACGCGCTCTATGTCGAGGATGGGCAGCAGCCAGGAAAAGCGGGTCTGAACGCCCTCGAACATCCCGGAATTGATGAAGTAAGGACAAACGACCGTGGTCTTTATGTTCCACTTTTCTTGTTTCATCTCCATTCGAAGCGCCTCGTCGAAACCGAAGGCTGCAAACTTGGAGGTGCAATAGTCCACCAGACGCGAAACGCCAATAAGTCCCGCCGCAGATGAAATGGTTACGATATGACCGTTGCCGGCGCGGATCATCTCAGGAAGAAAAGCTCGAACGGTCCAGAAGTGAGCCAGCATGTTCACGGCCATGCTCTTTTCAAGCTGTTCGTCAGTGCATTCCAAAAAGGACTTCCCGGAGACAATTCCAGCGTTGTTGATAAGGATGTCGACTTTTCCGAAATCTCCTTTCACCACCTCGGCGACTCTGTAGACCTCGTTACGGATTGAGACATCACATTGGTAGACGGCAACCGAGTGCCCTTTTGCCTTTATTTCCCCCGCGATCTTTTCGAGATTTGAGTCGTCGATATCCCAGATGATAACTTTAGCTCCCCGATCTGCAAGCTTTTTGGCCATGAGCAGACCGATACCGCTTGCCCCCCCAGTAATCAAAACATTACGGCCGTAGATTTCGCTCATACTCTTTCCTCCGCTGCCTCTTAAACCAAAGCTCTTAAAACTCGAGATCGGGGTCCAAGTCCAATAATCCGGCATAATGCATCAACTTTTATGCTATGCATCCAAACCGCATTTTCGGGTCAAATTCAGCCCGAAAAAACTTCTGAAACAAACCCAAAGGCCATAAAACCATATGATTCCCCCATCGAACATGCAAGTGAAATCTCAATGAGACTGGCCCGGGCAGTTTCAGTTCAGATTTTTATAAAGAAGGGCCTTTTCTGGAATACGGAATCCAAGATCTTCATTTTGTTTTTCGCTTCGCGCCTTCAGGTGAAAAATTCTGCGCCTGACTTGCTTCTTCTTGTGGTAGTTGTATTGGTGGAGACTTTCCAACTAAAGAGGAGTGGCAATGGTTTCGAGAAAAGTTTTTGTTGTGCTGGTTGCAATATTCTTTCTGGCTGCTTCGGCACTCGCCGCCGAAGTCGAAGGAGTGAAATTCCCCGATAAGATGAAGGTCAACGGGCAGGACCTTACCTTCAACGGCGGAGGCAAGCGAACCAAATTCGGTTTACAAGTGTATGTTGCGGGCCTGTACCTAAAGCAAAAAAGTGGTGAGGCAGCCAGGATTATTGATGGGGACGAAACCATGGAAATCAGGCTTCAGATCACTTCAGCCCTGGTCAGCGCGAACAGGATGAAAAGCGCTGTTATGGAAGGTTTCGAGAAATCTGCAAATGGCAACACGGCCCCACTCAAAGCCAGGATCGACGCCTTTATGGGTATATTTGAGGGACTTGACAATAATGATGTCTATGAGATCGCCTATGTCCCGGGTAAGGGCACAGAGGTATCCAAAAATGGTGCAATATCATCCGTTATCGAAGGCCTGGATTTCAAAAAGGCCCTCTACGGAATCTGGCTCGGAGACAAACCCGCTCAGGAAGAGCTGAAAGCCGGGATGCTCGGGAAGTAGCAAAGCCAGCATCGTCTTGCCCGACCCAGGCGGACCTATCATCAGGAAATTCGGTTGAAATTGAGGTGACTATTGGGGAGACTTGGGCGGAATGACCAGATTATTATCGCATAGGGTTGTTTATACGTCTATCATACGAGAAAGAGACTTTGGGAGGAGATGAGCATGATGAAAGTGCGTCGACTGGGGACCGTTGGCCCGGAGGTTTCGGCAATGGGTCTCGGCTGTATGGGCATGTCTGATTTCTATGGACCGGCCAGTGAGGATGAGAGCGTGGCAACGATCCACTCTGCCATGGAGGCGGGAATCACGCTGCTGGACACCGGGGACTTTTATGGCGCCGGCCATAATGAACTGCTCGTCCACAAGGCACTGAGAGGCAGAAACAGGGACCGGATCCTGCTCAGTGTAAAATTCGGCGCTCTTCGCAGTCCCGACGGGAGCTTTCTCGGGTATGACGGGCGCCCTGCGGCAGTCAAGAATTTTGCTGCCTATAGTCTCAAACGCCTTGGGACAGATCACATCGACATCTATCGTCCGGCACGAGTCGATCCCAATGTCCCCATAGAGGAGACGGTGGGAGCTATCGCCGATCTCATTCAGGCCGGCTATGTCCGCTGGCTCGGCTTGAGTGAAGCTTCGTGGTCAACGGTGAGGCGCGCTCACGCTGTTCATCCGGTTGCCGACCTTCAGATCGAATATTCCCTCATGAGCCGCTCGGTGGAGACCAAGATCCTGCCAACCTTGCGCGAACTGGGTATCGGTCTGACCGCCTATGGCGTGCTCTCGCGCGGGCTGATCAGTGCCGGAGCTCTAAAGGGTCAATCGCAGTCAGGGTTCCGATCTCACTTCCCGCGCTTTCAAGGCCAAAACCTGAAGAATAACCTGGCTCTTGTGGAAGCACTGGCTGCCTTTGCCGCGTCGAAGGCTGTCAGCGTTGCCCAGCTTGCAATCGCCTGGGTGCTGTCAAGGGGCCGGGACATCATACCGCTCGTCGGCGCCCGTAGACGGGACAGCCTGCAAGAAGCCTTGGGATCTCTTGATCTGGTCCTTACAGCAGAGGATTTCTCGAAGATGGAAGCGTTAATCCCAGTCCCCGCGGTAGCAGGCGAACGCTACATGCCCGAACAGATGGCGATGCTGGACAGTGAACGCCCTTGAGATCCCGTTCAGGCACGGCTAAGAATACGTCCGCAGAAGAAGATGGCCGAAATACAGAGAATTGTCGTCTCACGTCATTCCTCTAAAAACATGCCGGAATAACTGGTTTCCATCCGGAAACCCGGTACAGATCCACGGAAGGAGTTGTAAAATGTGATCGCTTCAATTCGATCTTACGCGCTTCACACCCACAGTTTCCGATCTCATCGCACATGTTGCCGACCGTTGCCGCTTCAGGGGAATTCACATATTAGGATCATAGGCGTTATGAGTCGGTCTGTTCTCCGGACTCAATGGATTAGCAAGTAATATGGACTTTCGCTGAGTGGGTAGGTATCGTAGCTTTTGAGGCCAGCTCTGAACAGCTAAGGAATAGTCTTCCCCTGTGCCGTGAGCTTATCATCCTTGACGTTTCCGTCGATTTTATCCACTCGCCCAATACTATCCTCATCATTTTTGCCTGAGCCTTTAAAGTCGGACAGACTGGAGGCGGGCCATAAAATCGGAGGATGTAGGTGCGTCCAGAAATCCGGAAACCGATCTCACTGAGATACCTCTTGTACGTTCGGACCGGAAATCGTATTGTCTTAGTAATTTTAGGGGATCAATGGAAGTGTTTCGGGCAAAAATCCGATCCCAACATGCAGTCCGGAGGCATAGTGCAGAAGTTGATGCATTATTCCAGTTGAATCTGGAGGAATTTCCGGCGATTTGGAAAGATTATGGAAAAAGATGAAAAACCCGGTTCACTAATTCTTACTCTCTTTGCAATGTTGTTATTTCTGTTGTCCGCGGTTTCCTGCACACCGATTTTGGTCGGTCAAGCAGCCGTTCAAGGTACGGCACTTGTAGCGACTGCGGCTGCCTCCGCATCGACCGAAGACCATGATAAAAATTTGAAAGCCTCGGTGAAAGCCTTTAATGAGGCTTTCAGATTTGAGGATTACACGCAGGCGTCTGTTTTTGTCACCCCGGACAAAAAAGAAAAATTCTGGTCAGAGGTGGACAGGTTTCAAGGAAAAATCCGGCTCGCGGAATATGATTTAAGGGACATGCAACTTGATGAAAAGAAAAATCACGCTACGGCAATTCTGTATTTTCAATACTGGCGTCCCGAATCCCCGATCCTTAAGACGGTTTCCTTTACGCAAAAATGGCAATATTCTGAAAAAGACAAAAAGTGGAGAGTTAGCGATAGCGGATTTGAAGCGTTTCCTTCAAACAGCCATTAATCCCCTTCCGTGGATACGAACTGCTATTTTAGTATCTGGATTTCATAAACAAAAGGCCGGAACTTCGCGGTGAGAACGATTGTGCTATAAGAGGTCACCCCAGAATTTGGATTTTAACACGTTAGAGTTGCCGGTCGCGAGTATTTTGTTCTCGAATCGGCTGAGCGAGGATTGCCCGGCTCCGCTCTCATGCTCTTTCCCCAAGGCTAATCGGAGAGCCGAGTCCACTCTCGGGTGATTGGCGTCATTGCAATCCTCATAGCCTGCCGCAACCTGATAGACTCTCTGGCGCAAAAGTTGGAGCAACGAACGATCCGTATGCCGAGGCGATCTTGGATCATCAATCAGAGACTCTACACCGCTAAGAATGTTAAAACGCTGATCCATTGCTCTCATCAGGAGAAAGAAGGATAGCTTGGATCGGACATTTTGGCTTCCACATGCACCCAACAGACTCCTCGTTCCTTTCGAAAGGTTGTCTGATTTCGATTATCCTGGACGACTTGTCTCACCGGCCCCATTTTCCCTATCGTTGTAGTGCCTTGTTTACGGACTTAAGTAGCCCTGCCTGCTTTAACGGTTTAACGAGGTAATCAACGGCGCCCATGCGAAGACTATCTTGAGCTGTTTCTGTACTGGGATATGCCGTCATGATGATCACGCGGGTTTTGAGGTTTCTCCGCATTACCTCTTGTAGGATATCTATCCCCCATCCATCATCGAAAATGATATCTGCAAGTATCAGGTCGAATTGCGTTTCATCCATTCTCGACAGAGCTTCCCGGTAACCTTTGGCAGTGACCACGTTATGCCCTTCGGCTGCGAGGAATCTGTGAAAGCTGAACCTGATGCTCTCTTCATCATCGATTACGAGTATCATTGCCTTCATCCATTCTCCAGATGAGAGGTGTTCCTCTTTCAGAACCATGCGACATTTCGCGGTTCTTCTTCATAACCTCCGACCACCGCTCACCTCTCAGGACCGATGGTTGGTAGGCAATGTGTGGGATAATGACCAGATATGCTTCGGTGTTCTCAAAATCTGTGCCGAAATTCGAAGGATATGCCCTATTCCATATTGTAATGGTATAATAAGAACTTAAGTCTGAGTGGCTGTGTACTGGCCGATAGCCGGCATGAAAATGAGTGTTGCACGCAACAGAAGCGTTGCATGATTTTTGTGTTGCATGTAACACACCGGCATGACAGCAGAGGCGGGAATGTTTATCAGAGCATTTTGGACAGTTTCAGGACACACCGCCATCCCCGCAGTTGATGTCCTCGTTTTCCCCACCGGTGCCAAGGAGATTGGCTAAATACGACAAATCTGGATACAAGATCTTCTTGGCTCAAATGAAGGCCATTCTTTTTGGAGACCCAGATGTTCGGATGACAAAACGAAGATGTGAGGAATTCTTCGACAACGATGGTAACTTTGATTTAGGGACAGAATGTATGGAGGAAACGCTGATCTGGGCTGCTGAAAAAATGGGAGTGCCTGATGCTCGGGTCACTCACTCATGATGAGATCATAGTTGAGGCAAAAAGGCGGCTTGGTGGGTACGGCGACCAAGCCGCTCTTGGATATTGGGAAATCGGAGAAGAGATAGGATCGCGGATATCAGGTCTTTCGATAAAGGCGTCCGGCACCAAGCATCCGGCAGCCCCGCGCCTACTGGCCCAGGGCCTCCGAGGGTGGGCGAGGCACCGTCAGCACCAGGGCCGGTGCACTCGCAGCAAGGTTACGGGCTCCGATATCGCTAACCATTGCCCAGCCGTGCGCGTTGCGGAAATTGCAGACCGCAATGACATACCCTTGAAACCCCGGCGCGATATTGGATGTTACGCCGTCCCACTGTGCGCCGGCTGAGATACTTCCAGTATTATGCAGCTGCGATGAACCCCCGGAGAAAAAATAAAGGCTGCACCCACCGGACTCCTGCGGTGTGCCGAAGGGGTCCATGGAGGTATTCGAGATAGATATCCCCGTGTCAAAACCGTTTTGGTTGGTTACAAAACTAAACAAGAGCATTGTCTGGTTCGTGCAGGCGCCGCTAACGCAGCTCATTCCAGCGGCACAGACATTGCCGCATGCTCCGCAATTCTGGGGATCGGTCCCCAAATTCTTGCAAACTTTACCGCAGGGAGAAAGACCGGGAGCACAAGGTGTAATAATTATCTTCTGCGGTGACTCCTGCATTGCCTGCGGCGTTTCCCCGGCGCCGACCCGATGGTATGTTACAGCCGAAATTGCAACAAAGAATGCCATGCCAATCAACGCGAAAAAAATCTTTTTTTTCATGTGCCCATCTCCTTTCGGTTAAAAAGATTACAAGAAATCGATTCCCTGGTTCCCCACATGTTAGAGAAAGTTCAGAATTTTCTGTCATAAACCGAGACGACCGGTACCTCCCCCTAGGCGTTATTTCCCCTTGAACACGGGAGTCCGTTTCTCATAGAAGGCATTAATACCTTCCTTGTTGTCCTCGGTCTGCATGCATATCGCTTGGGCAAAAGCCTCATACTGCAGGATATCATCCAAGTTGCTCTCCCAGCTTTTCGAAAGGATCATCTTTCCCAGGCCGTAGGCGATGGCAGGTCCATCAGCAATCTCCTTGGCCAGGTTGAGCACATGCGCCTCCAATTCCTCGGGGATCACTACGCGGTTAACAATGCCCATCTGTAAGGCTTCCCCGGCCTTGAGCATTCTCTGAGTGAGGATGAGTTCCTTTGCTCGGTGCATTCCCACCACACGCGGGAGGTAATACAACCCGCCCAGATCGGGCACCAGACCCACCTTTCCGAAGACTTGCCCGAAGACCGCACTCGAGGAGGCGATGACCAGGTCACAGGCGATTGCGATATTGAAACCGGCGCCAACGGCCGCCCCATTGACGGCGGCAATAATCGTTTTTTCGATACCGGCGATAAGCTGGATGATTTCATTAGCGCCCTTCATGAGGTCCATGCCGGCAAAAGCGTTCATGCCCTCCTTCAGTTCCAGAAGGTTCCCGCCGGCGCAGAAAGCCTTGCCCTGACCAGTCAATACCGCTACCAGGCTTTCACCGTCATCGCGAAACTGCCTGAGAGCATCTTTAAGATCACTTCTCAAATTCTTTTCCAGCGCATTCATCGTACCAGGCATATTCAGCCGGATAATAAAGACATGCCCTTTTTTTCAGTTATGACTGCAGACCCCATAATGACTCTCTCCTTTTCTATTTTTCTATCTCGTTTTGTCGCTTGATAAGACCAGCTATAAAAATATCTCAGGACACCTTGTAGACGCAAAGGACCTTTCCATATTCGAATCAAAAACGCAAGAGGCAGGTCAATGAGGCCGATTTTGGGCAATTTCAAGACACACCTGCTTTCCCGCATTCAATAGCTTTTGAGCTCAATGCAGGTTCGAGTTCTGAAAACCACTCTCTCAATTTCTGGACATTAATGTGAAGAGGTGAATCGGGCAAGGCTTAGAACCCAGAATGATTCAGGCAGGTAAAGCTTATCTGTCCAGAGTCCCGGTTGAAGTTGAGGTTACGATTGGGGAGACATGGGCAGAGAAGTAGACAAAGCAGGTATCTGTTTCATGACGGCGTCGGTTGTAAAATGTAAACGCCTCAATGCGATCCTAGGCGATTCATACCCCAGGTTCCGATCTAAACGTGCATGTTGCCGGTTCCGGACTGTGTTTTCGGTCCGCCGGTCAATGATTTTTAATAAAAGCCTTTGCGGAGGTTTGATCATGGCGATCCAGATGCAGGGAAGTTATCCACAATGGCCCTGTATGAGTAAATTACTTTTTCAGGACTGCTCATCTCTATCTTCCCCAGGGTTCTTTCCAAATAACTGTGAACAACGCCGAGAAAAGACGAATATATCATTAACAATCGCCCTTCCCGCCGTTCCTGTTATTTTCTAATTGCCTATCGGCCCAGTGTGTCCTGCGTGACTGCCCTTTTTTGGTTTACCTCATCGCCGGCGACACTAATAAGTTGCTATGGAGACTGCGCCTGATTTATTGTACGCATCCGGGAAAGATTGACCCCATCTGACAAAACTTTAGCAAACGGCCGCAATTTGGAGCTTTAACGACAAGGGCAGCTAACGTCGCTGTTTGATTCCCGAAATAGGCAATCCAGAGCGTATGCGACCCGCACGAATATTTGTCTAAGCCGAAAGGAGACTGGCATGTTTGACAGAAAGGCTCGGATTTCATGCATCGCTTTATTCCTGCTGTTCTTCTCAGGGTTTGCGGCGCCCTGTATGGCCACCGGCACGGCTGGCGAGGCCGGGTCTGCGATAGTGGCGATACTGCCCTTTGCAATGAACACTCCGGCAAGTCTTAATTATCTCCAGAGCGGGTTGCGCGATATGCTTTCCTCCCGGCTTTCGTGGCAGGGCAAGGTGGAGGTGGTGGACAAATTCAAAATAGACAGTGCCGCCAAGGCGACAAAGGAAATATCGCAGAACGAAGCCTTACGGATAGGCGCCGCCCTTAAGGCCGATTATGTTCTGTACGGGAGCATAACCAGCACAGGCCAGTCTGTAAGCATCGACGCTAAAATGGCGCCGGTTTCGGGCAAGACTGAGCCGGTCTCCTTCTATGCTCAAACGAAGAGCCTCGACGACGTCATGCCCCAGGTAAACCTGCTAGCCCAGCAGATAAATCAAAAAGTTTTCGGCAAACCCGAGGAAAAAACGCAGAGCGTATCGGCTGAGGCCGAGGAACTGGCCACCCGCAATCCCGAATTGCTCCTTCTCGAGGCAGCGACATCCGCAGGGAAGACATCCGCAGACAAGACATCCGCAGACAAGACATCCGTCGTCAGCCGCAAGTTCGTCAAGGTCAACCCGGAAGGTCCCCAGAACCAGAGCGACTTCTGGAGAAGCCAGGACTTGCAGGGTGCGATCATCGGAATGGACGTTGGCGACGTTGACGGTGACGGTCAGGACGAAATCGTTGCCGTTCAGGCTAAAAGGCTGACTGTATACAAGAAAGAAAAAGAGAGCCTTCGGGCAGTGGGCACATTCGAAGGGACCCCTGTAGACTCATTTGTATGGGTGAGCGTAGCGGGTGCCCACGGTGAGGATAAACCCTATATATATTTGACAAACCTGCGGACAGGGAACGCATCCAGTCAGGGCGTAGATGTTTACTCCTATGTGCTGACATTTTCCGGCGGTAACGTCCAGGTGGTTGCTGAGGGGATTCCTTATTATTTGAACGCGGTTCATCTCGGGCAGAGAGGGAAAGTCCTTGTAGGACAAAAGCGGGGTCACAAGGACCAAAGTCCCTTTGGGGGTGGCATATTCGAGATGCAGCTCCGAGGCAACGCGCTTGTCCCCGGGCCTGAGGTCAGCACACCCTCGGGCGCCCATATGAATGTATTCAATTTCGCAAAGGCTGACATAAAAAACGATAAGGTCGATGAATTCATACAGGTGGATGACCATTTCATACCGCACATCCTGGACGCGTCCGGCAAACAGGTTTGGATAGGAGACGGTATATGGGGAGCAACGACCAACTCCTTCGAATTCAAGATCGAAGAGCACCTGTGGCGAAAGGCGACCTATTATGCCATACCGTCGCCTATCCTGATTGCCGACCTGCGCCACAACGGGACGTCCGAGATTGTCGTCAACCGCAACACCGCCAAGTCCGAAAAATACTTGGCCAACTCCAGGAAGTATTATAATCTGGGACAAATAGTAGCCCTTTCATGGGGTAAAAAGGGACTGACCGAAAACTGGGAGACAAAGGAGTTAAACGGGCAGGTTACGTCGCTTCGTATCGGAAGCCTCGGCGGTAAGGACAAAAACCAACTGGTGGTCAGCGTGGTATATGCCAAGGATGTGTACAAACTCAAAGAAGCGAGAAGCGTTATCTTTACCTACGATTTGAATGTCAAATAAGCGCCTGCCAATGCGGAGATGGTCCCGGCAAAGGCTGCCCAACAGCGATAGAGCATCCGTGACAGGCCCCCCCGCTACTGGCCCACCGGAACCGATAGACGTCACTGGGGGGAACTTAGGCCGAAGCGAACGGAAGCTTCTGGAGTGGAGCGGAGGCCCATGCACTTGCACTATGCTCAAATGGGGTCTGGCCCAATGCCGTTAACTTAAGCCGGACTTAAGCTGAGGAGGATCGTTTGGACCCATAAAAGGTTAGCCTAAGATGTTTGAAATTTCTTCGAAAAAAAGCAAAGATACTTAGCGCAACATAACAGCAAGCAAAAACTTCGTGTT
>JBEKQE010000110.1:0-16320 GCA_049520035.1 Syntrophobacteraceae bacterium
GAGCCACCTCGCCGAAGTATTCGCCCGGTCCGCACACAGTGAGATCCCTCTCGATCCTGTCCTCGTGCCTGACGAAAATCCTAACTCGACCGGAACTAATAATATAGAAAGAATCCGGCGGATCCCCTTTTTCGAAAATGAGCTCGCCAGGCGCCGCAACCCTGATCTTAACTGTTCGGGCAAGGTAGTCTATCTCTTCAGGGGGCAAATCCCGAAGTACGGAATTCTCCAGCAAAATCCTTAAATTTTCAATTTCCATCCAACTCATGCCACTGTTGTTTTTATTTGTCCATAACTTCAAACTGCCTTACAAATTTCACCTGCTTAACAAACGCGTCGGCGTCCGGGATTACTCCGGCGTGGGTGAAGAGCACTTTGCCCTCCTCAGTCGAAACGACCATAGTGTTTGGAGTGGCTAGACCACTCATGGAGTGGCTAATCTCACGGTTTTCGTCGAGCAGAATCGGAAATGGCGTCTTGAACTGTTTCTTGAATGTCTCCACACCGGTTTTGTCATCGGCGATTGCTATTGCAACAACCTTTACGTCGGCCAAGCCTGAGTCTGCCTTGATCGTTTTGTAGATGTCATTCATTGTGGGGGCATTGGCCTGGCAGTGCGGGCAGCGCGCGCTCATGAGTTCGATAACGACGATCTTCGCCCTTATGTCGCTGACTTTAAACGGCTTCATCGTATCCAGACCAAGATATGCCTGCGTCTGCGCAGAATCGGGGGGGGGAAGGGCGAACTGCACAGTCTCCTCTTTTTCACCAGGGTCGGCACAAAAAGCACCGATGGACGGCAAAAAAATGGACGTGCAGGCAACAATTAGAAAAACTCTAATCCATCCCGGGGTTTTCATTTCTTCTCTCCATCAGATACTGACTCTGTTTTGTTAACGATATCTGACTTTGGGCTGTCTGCCAATTCTGGTCTTTACGGTTTAGGAGCAGGAATGTGGTGCATTCTAACTGGAGCCGAGCCAAATTTGCAGCCCGGATCCCATCCAAAAAAGCTCTTGGAATGCCGAATGTTGGTGAATCATACGATATTCCAATCAAAACCCGCAAGGGAAAAATGCCGATCGGACCGATTTGGACAAAGTGAGCAGGGAGCGGGAAGCGGGGAGCAGGAAGCGGGAAGGAAGCAAATCTCTTAATTCCTCCGCTCTTCATTCACCTATTCACCCGCCTTTAATCCCTCAATCCCTCAATTTGTCTTTGGGGGGCTGAATGAGTGAACTGGAAATCGCGCCATGATACAAGGTAGATTCGAGACTCGTTGGAAGCTCTTGCATCGGGGAATCCAGGCCTGCTTATGATGACAGTTTTGATAACGACGGTTTAAGCTCTTGGAATGCCACTCTACGGAACACTTACTCTTGAACTTCAATCACTTATCTTGGCCCGCCCCCATGCCTTGCAGTCGGACGTGTTACTGTTCTTTCAGCAACGCGGGTTAACGTATCCAAATCATTTTCGTTATGCACTCCGGCCACATTGGGATTTCTCACATTGGCAAGCTATGTGCATCTAATCTCACGCCGGCAGGGTACGCCGTTATTAACGGCAGACCCTTTCATGCCGGTCAGAGGCAAATGCAGCCAAGCTATCAAGGCTGTTGTGGTGAAACAAAGAATGGGGCTGTGATATTTTTGACTGTAGGGGCCAGATTCTGACCCTCGTCTCGGGGTTGTCGCAACAAGTGGGAGAGTATTTTGGAGCTGCTCCAACAGACGCATACCTTAAAACAAATATCTTCATGCGGCCAACGGCTGCTTTCGTAGTGGCAACGGCTCTGCGCATTTCCGCGACGAGGTGACAGCCAAGCTGCTTGATATGCATAATTATCCACTTATCCAGGGACAAAAAAGGAAGAATGCCATGAACGATGTAGGGAAGCAGAAAATCCGCATCTTCACCCGGCAGTTTGAAATCGCCGGTGACCTGCATATCTACTCTGGAGCCCGCCTGACCGACTTTATGAACGAGTCGAAGGATTTCATTTCGGTTACCGATGTCGAAGTCCGCCGTCCGGCCGATGGAAAGCTCATAAGCGCAAAATTTCTGAACGTGCGCAAGGATGTGATTGAAATCATCTTACCTGAAGAGAATATCGATTCGGCATCCCGTTGATGATCCGAGCCTGTGAAAGATAACAACAATGGCAATACTGGACAAGATCTTTGCCAAAGCGGTAGAGTTGAATGCTTCCGATATCCATATTGTTTCCGACGAACCGGTCGTCTTACGCCTCCTGGGACGGCTGCGTAAACTGAAAATCCCCGCGCTGACCCGGCAACAGTGCCGTGAAATGATCCTTGAGTTGCTCAATCCGGAGCAGAAGGCGATTCTGGAACAGCATCTCCAGATCGATTTCGTCTATGAACTGGAAGGGCTTGGCCGGTTCAGGGGGAGCGCCATGGAACATCAGCGGGGAATAAGCGCCGTTTTTCGGATCATACCGCCCCGAATTCCCACCCTTGAAGAGCTAGGGATGCCCCCGACGATCCAGCGCATTCTGAACGAGCACCAAGGGCTGATCCTGGTGACCGGCACCACAGGACATGGCAAATCGACTACCTTGGCGGCCATGGTCGATTATATCAATACGAACCGACCCCATCACATTATCACTATTGAAGACCCCATTGAGTTCATCCACCCGTTCAAGAAAGGGGTGGTCAACCAGCGCCAGCTCGGCGGCAACACCCGTTCCTACGCCAATGCGCTGAAAGGTGCGTTTCGCCAGGACCCGGACGTGATCGTGATCGGTGAGCTCCGGGATCTGGAAACCATCTCCCTGGCCATTACCGCTGCGGAAACCGGGCATCTGGTGATCTGCACACTATCGACGTCGAGCGCTCCAAAGACCGTCGACCGGATTATCGATTCGTTTCCCCCCAAGGAACAGAACCAGGTTCGGGCCATGTTGAGCGAGGCCTTGAAGGCGGTTGTTACACAGCGGCTTATTCCGGGAGCAGACGGCACCCGAATGGAGCTGGCCTTGGAGATTCTTATCGGAACCTTAGCCATGGGGAACCTGATCAGGGACGCCAAGACATTCCAGATCCCTTCGATAATGCAAACCGGCAAAGGCGTAGGCATGCGACTGATGGACGATTCTTTAATGGCGCTGTTCATGGATAAAAGAATATCGGCTGCGGAAGCGGCGGCAAATGCCACCCAGCCGGCGAAATTCAAGACGCTGGTTGAACCGGACGGCAAAGGACCGAAAACTTATCCATAAGAGTAGGCAGAAGCTCAGTAGCCGCTGCTCTGCCGGCAGTTTGATCCACACTTTGAAACTATTTGGAGCACTGATACAATGGCCCACATCGATTCTTTGTTCAAGGAGATGAAAACCCGCGGGGCAAGCGATCTGCACATGGTGATCGGTTTTCCGCCGCTGCTGAGACTGCGGGGGGAACTGGTCCCCACGGCTCAACCGGTTCTTACACCTGAATCGAACCGGCAAATCATGTTCGAAATCCTAACGCCGGAACAGCGTACCGCAATCGATGAAAAGCTCGATATGGACAAAGCATACGAGCTCACCGGCATAGGACGTTTCCGGTGCAACTTCTTCTATCAGAACCGGGGGATCGGTGCGGTCTTCCGGTTGATCCCGACTGACATCATGACCATAGAGCAGCTGAAACTTCCTTCGGTGCTCAATACCATCGCCAACTTCAATAGGGGTCTGGTCCTGGTCACCGGTCCCACCGGAAGCGGCAAATCGACAACGCTTGCGGCCATGATCGATTACATCAACGAAACCCGGGACGCCCACATCATCACCATCGAGGACCCTCTTGAATTCATTCACCCCAACAAGAAATGCCTGATCACCCACCGGGAAATCGGTACCCATGCCCGCAGTTTCAACGAGGCGATGAAAGTGGCCAGCCGGGAAAACCCGGATATCATTCTTGTCGGTGAGATGAGGGACCTGGAGACCATTTCCTTGGCCCTTACCTGCGCCGAACTGGGAATCCTGGTATTCGGCACCCTGCACACCAACAGCTCAGCCAAGACCATCGACCGGATCATCAATGCTTTTCCATCTGATCAGCAGGCTCAGACCCGTACCATGCTTGCCAATTCGATCCGGGCGGTCATCGCCCAGCAACTGCTGAAAACTTCTGACGGGAGGGGACGTTGCGCGGCAAACGAGATTCTCATCGGCTCGCCTGCCCTAGCCAGCATGATCCGGGAAGGAAAGATCTTCCAGATTAACTCGTTCATCCAGACCGGCACATCAATCGGCATGCAGACCATGGACCAGCACCTCAAGCAGCTGATCGCTGAGGGGAAGATCACCAGGGAAGCCGCCTACGAGAAAGCTATCGATAAATCGCTGTTCATGTAATAGCGCCCTCAGACAGATCTCAAAACTTTAGACTGGAGCTCATAACCGGCCGAATCCATGGTTCAGATACTCTTCTGGACATTGACCTCACAAAGGCACAATCAACCTTTCCATGTCCATAACATTTATGAAGCTTCATGGGCTGCCAATCCGGTTCGCACGCATCCGATCGATTATACCGTCTTCTGCCAATGATCTCACATTGGTCTGCATCGACAACTACGTCATCCAGCACAGGGGAGGTCGAGCGAGGAGAAGACATGCATGCAGAAGAGCACTTTCAGTCGCTTGGACTCGATGGGCACTGTGAGCCAGAGGATTGAATCAAAAGACGTCCTGCCTCTTCCTTATTCCTCGGGCTCTTGAATCGATTTTACTTCGATTATGTCCCCTTTGTTGCTCTCGGTTATGATCCCGGTCACCTGCACCAATTTGCCGACGAATTTCGAGACGTCCTTTCCCTTGAGAAAGTAAATTCGCAAGATTTTGGCGGGTGTTCCTCGCCAGAGCGAATAGTTGTGCTCTCCTCGCTTCCAGCCTGCGTTGAAGTCCCTGGTGCAAAGCATCACACAAGTGACTTCAATTTACGTTTTTCTTTGCGGAGTGAGAGGAGTTGGGGTGTGACGTGCAGATTGTCATGATATTCCCCGGAGCAAGCTTCTGGTTCGGACTAACCTTGTTTTGAGCGCAAAGCGTCTTGATGGGGACGTGAAACTTACCGGCAATGGAGGAAAGGGTGTCCCCTTGACGAACGAGATAACGAACAGATTTCTGCTGCGCATTGGAAGGGCTTCTCTTAGAGGAACTGGCGGCAGGGGTGCTGTCTTTTCCACGTTTTGTCTGGACCTTCGAGAGAGATGGAGATGGCGCCCCTGCAGGAAGCTTCAGGGCCTGACCGGCCTTGAGAGGCCGGGATGGCTTCATACCATTTAGAGCAGCCAGAGCGGTGAGGGAACATTTGTGCCTCCGGGCAAGGCTGGACCATGTGTCCCCAGATTTTACCCTGTATGAAGTGAGAACAGAGGATCGCTTCACTTCAGCGGCCTTGCCCACCGGTTTTCCCTCGTGCTGGGGATGCCTGGCAATGGCTGTTAGGAGATCATCCCCTGTTCCGATGGGCAGGCAAAGCTCATAGTTGGAGCATCCGGGCGGCGTGGTGGACTGGCACAGCTCGGGATTGCAGTTTTGCAGCAGCTCTTCGGGAACCCCGATCTGTTTGCCTACCCAGGAGAGCTTCAAGCCTCCCGGGACGCAGACGGTTTCGTGCCGTGCAATGAAGTGTTCCGAGTCCAGGCGGAAACCATAGAGATCGGGGTTTCTTATGATCTTTACAGCGGCAAATACTTTGGGGACGTAATCGCGCGTTTCGGCCGGCAGATAGCCATTGTTCAACAGATCCCAAAAAGTCTTGAGGCCATTTTTGTCGAGTGCCCCTTGAACGGCGTTTTCGCCCGCATTATAGGCGGCAAGAGCCAAAGACCACGACCCAAACTGATCGTAGAGCAATGAGAGATAATTAGCGGCAGCCTGCGCAGCTTTCATGGGATGGCGTCTCTCGTCCACCCACTTGTTTTGCTCCAGTCCAAACCGGTTCCCCGTTTTCGAAACGATCTGCCACATCCCCACCGCATTGGCATGCGAACGTGCAGTGGGGGAAAAGCCGCTCTCGACCAGGGCGACATAGATCAAGTCTTTTGGTAGCCCCTTACGCACGAAGATTTCTTGAGCAGGCACCGCGTAGAAATGTGCACGATCAAGCTGAGTTTGAAAACTGCTATGATTTTTTTCGGAAAACCGTCTTACCCAGGTATCGATAGCCGGATGATCCGGGATTATCAGATCCCATTTTGGAGCGGGCTTTTCGAGAAGTGTGTCTTCGGAACGCCGAAAACACGAGGCAGGATCGACAGACACCTTTTGCTGAGAATAGAAAGTGCCGCACCCTGCAAGAACCGCAAGTGTTCCCGTTACAATCGATAACTTCAATCTCTTGAGGCGTTTTTTCTTATTGCGTGGAATCAAAAGGGACAAGGGCCAGTCCAATAACGTCATCAGAAACCAGATTATAAACATGGCAACTGTTTCCGCCTCCGTAAGCGCTTTGCTTGTACTTCAGCTCCAGTGTTTCCGGCGTCTCCCCTTTTTGGCCCATGAATCACGGGATGAGTTGCACTCGTATAGCAAAAAAACTAATAAACGTCCAGAGGATGCCGGCCTGAGAACTTTTCAGCCGGACATAATTATGGAATCGATTCTGAAAGGTCGCAAGCTTATTCTTGAATCAAAGCTTGGTGAGTGAGCGAATAGATGGGCAGCAGCCCCCAACGGGAAAAAATGCTCCGGCGAGTTATTTGAGCGTACTGGGAATATTATCGGCATGTCGCGATATCGTTTCTCGTGACCGGAGTGCTGCGGGCTGGCCGGTTTAGTTTTTGGCAAGCTTTCTGAGATTTATCATCCTTAATGGAAGATTCTCAAACTGTGCCGTTCTGTATGTAACCCCATGCATCAATACAGGTGGAGCCTCCACTGAAAATCCGGCGGGAGTAACCTGCAGATCCCGCTCAAAGACTTTCATTCTGGATTCTAACCGTTGCCGGATTCACCTCTTCACTCTAATGTCCATTGGTTGAAGAACTTGAATATTGGCTCCCGTAACTCGAGCTTGCATTGAGTCGAACAGCTATTGAATGCGGGCAATGAGGTGTGTCCTGAGCCTGCTAAAACCGGTAGCCAAGGGAAGCAGCCTGACGGTCTTGGCGTGCTTCAAGACTCTGGATTCCGGCTCAAAAACACTGCCGGAATGACGACTCCCGCAAATGTCAAACTTTTGTGAGTCCCCCGGCAGAGCCGGTGGTTTACCCCGATCAATTAACCCTCTGGGAGCACAAGAGTCCGACCGCTATTGAACAATCACAATCCCGGCGAGTGTCCCTTTGGGAACATTTTCAGCTTTTGCGCCGCTCCCTATGGGGTAAATATCCCAGCCGGCCAGGGCGACCATTTTGTAAACGTCTATTCCAACCGCTTCCATCGAAGGCCTGGATTTTAGCGAGAACCTGCATGTGTCGCCCCTGACTAAAATAAGTTGGCTCGTCTCGCATGAATGCTATTGACTGAATCTAGAATAGGATTAATGAGATCACTGAACTTAACAGGCTCGTGGAGCAAAACAAAGAAAACTTGCAGAGAGCATGGAATGAATACTTTAGCGCCTGAAATACGAACAGCGTTGGCGCAAAACGTCTTCGTCACTGATGATAGTTTGATTGTTGATCTTGACGATGGACGTACGATTTCAGTTCCTCTTGCCTGGTTTCCGAGGCTCCTAAACGGTTCGGAAGAGGAGCGAAACAACTGGCGCATCGAGAAGGGGCGAAGGTGTTCACTGGCCCGAATTAGACGAAGATATAAGCATCGAGGGAATTATCTTTGGAAGACCATCGGGGGAAAGCCAGCCTTCTTTTAAGCGATGGTTGGAAGGCCGCCAAAAACCCAGCTCAGCGAGTGGCTGACCTGCGTTCCAAACACGAATTTCTCTCAATACACATTGGCCAGCCGGGCGTTCATGGAAGGGGGTCATATCCCCTACTGAACGATAACAATCCCGGCGAGCGTCCCCTTGGGAACATCCTGGGCCTTTGCGCCGCTCCCTATGGGGTAAATATCCCAGCCGGCCAGGGCAACCATTTTGTAAACGTCTATTCCAACTGCTTCCATCGAAGGCCTGGATTTTAGCGGGAACCTGCATTTGTCGCCCTTCATTGCCTGGCAATCAGGCATTTGTCCGCAAAAAGTGTGACGGCAGGACCCGGCGGCAAACCCGAAGGCGAGATAATGACCATCGTAGAAGGCTGCCGATTCCACTTCCGAGACGATCGTGTACATCTGCTGGTAGGCGGCCACTCTCTCCTTTATCGTCGCCTTGTCCCTTACGATAACTTCCGGGGGTATATCCTTTATAAAGAAGACGGCCCACTCGTATTTTTTCAAGAGGTCCTTCAACTCTGCGGGCTTCATAGTGTTGGGAGGACATTGGGCCCCTGCGCCATATCCGAAGCATCGCGGTATCTGGCACTTCATCGGTATCCGCTCGTCCACCGGAATCTGTTCGGCCCTAACGATACTGGCGTTAGAGGCGCCCAACTCCAGAGCTTTTTGCCTGTATCTTTCAAGGTCCGCGCTTAACTCTGTCTCGTGCATATCGGCCCTGATTTTTCTTATCGGCTCCATGTGCTATCCTTTCCTAACGCTTGTGGATAAATGCCAGATCGAACTGCATTCACCGCAGAGCCGGGGCATAGTCCGGTCAAGAAGAGGTAAAGACCGACGCGGAGAGCGAGTGACATGGGAAAAAGACTGACACGGTGACACGGGGACAAAACTGTCTCCCCTTCCCCCCATCTCCCCTTCCCCGCGTCTTGCAGCTCTCGTGTCACCCCATCTCCCTGTCGGCCCTTACTTTCCTCTGCGCCTCTGCGGTGAATGCTTCTGTTCTGCGACGACCTCGGCAATATGTTTGACCTTAATCCTGCCGCCCCTTTTTGCCATTCCGCCCCTCAACTGCAAGACGCATCCCGGGCAGTCGGTCACCAGCGTTTCCGCCCCTGTGGCCTCGATATTGTCCAGTTTTCGCTTCAGCAGTTCAGCCGATATCTCAGGGAAATCGATTGAAAAGGAGCCGCCAAATCCGCAGCAGACGTCTTCATCTTTTGCCGCAACATATTCAAGGCCGGCCGTGGCAAGGAGTTCACGCGGCTCTTTTGTCACCCCCTGACCGCGGCACAGGTGACACGGAGAGTGGTAGGCCACCTTGCCCCCGGCCCTGCGGAATTCCTCGGGACCCACTTTCAGCACTTTAATCATAAACGAGCTGAAATCGATCGCCTTGTCCCTCAGTTGGCTCACCTTCACGGCGAGGGCAGGTTCTTCGGACAGCAGCTTTGGGTAGTTTTCTTTCAGGTGTGAGCCACAGGAGGCGCACAGCGTAAGTATATAATCATAATCGGCCGGATCCATGGCTTTAATGTTCTGAACGGCGACATCCCTCGCCGTCTCTTTTTCGCCCATCATTTGCGCAGGCAGACCGCAGCAGGTTTGTTCCATGGGATATTCGAGCTGGACGCCATGGTCCCGGCAGAGCTGTAAAAGCGCCTGCCCCTGTTCGGGATAGACGAAATCGGTCAGGCAGCCGCCAAACAAAGCCACCCGGTAGCGAGGATTCTCAACGCGCTGGTTGATGCTCTCCCACATGTCTCTTAACGGGACTTTGGCAACTACGGGCAACCTGCGGAAGCTCTGCTCTTCTGAGAAAAGAAAGGGCAGATGCCGCAGATACGCTCCTTCTGCAAGAGGTTTTTGTGCAAGGGAGGCCCTTCGGAGCAAAAAGTGAAACAGGCGGCGGTTCTCGAGGGCCTTTTTGAGCAGCAGGTTTTTGAACGGCTTTTTACCTTCCACGTTCAGAACCGTACGGTTGACCTCTTTTATAAGGTAAGGCAGGTCAATCGCGGCAGGACACACCTTTTTGCACGCCTGGCAGTTCAGGCAGTTCTTGACGATGGCCCGAGCGTTTTGCCGTCCGTGATAAAAAAAGGTCAGTACGAGCCCAATGGCGCCGATGTAAACATGGCCGTAGTTGTGGCCGCCAACAAGTTTGTAGATTGGACACACATTCGCGCAGGCACCGCAGCGGATGCACCTGAGCGCCCGCGAGAAAAGAGGGTCCTTCGCAAGGGCGAGCCTTCCATTGTCGAGAAAGACGATGTGCATCTTTTTCCTGGAACCGGGGGCCGATTTGCATTCCGTCGGTCCGGTAATCCAGGTGACATAGGTCGAGATGAGCTGGCCCGTTGCATTGCGCGGCAGTGCAGCAAGAATGCGCAGGGCCGATTTGAGATCGGGGACGAGTTTATCGACGCCTACCAGGGCGACGTGCACACGCGGCAACGTGGTTACCAGTCTTCCGTTCCCCTCGTTGGTGACAAGCCCTATAGTCCCGGTTGCAGAGATTGCAAAATTGGCCCCGCTTATTCCCATATCCGCTTCGAGAAATTTCTGCCGGAGCTCGCGCCTGGCTATCTTCACCATCCCGTTGATGTCGTCCGGGTCCTGTATCTGTCCGGTAACTTTGCTGAAGAGTTCCGCAACATCCTTGCGCGACAGGTGGATGGCGGGCATGACCATGTGCGAAGGCCCCTCCTTTCGCAACTGGATGATCCATTCGCCCAGGTCGGTCTCGGTGACCTCGAAGCCTTCCTTCTCCAGGTGAGCGTTAAGGAATGTCTCTTCGGCGGTCATCGACTTGCCCTTGACGATCCGCTTGACCCCGTTTTCTTTGGCAATGGATGCAATGATCGAGTTGGCCTCGAAGGCTGTGCGGGCAAAATGCACGGAGACCCCGCCCTGCTGCGCACGTGCGGTGAACTCTTCGAGCAGCTTTTCCAGGTTTGGAATCGATTCATCTTTGGCTTTTGCTATTTCACACGCCAGGGCATCGAAATCGATTCCCGCGAAGGCTTTTGCCCTCGAAGCAGGGTAAGCGCTCGCAAATGCGTCCAGGGTGGCTCCGAGAAACGTGTTCCCAAGGGCCCTCTTCAAACCTTTCCTGTAGGTCTTGAGGTCATGCGGCGTATTTATCATTTCCCGTCCCCCTCCAGAATCAGTAGGTGCAGCTCCTGTGGGCCGTGCACCCCGATCGTCAGCACCCTCTCGATATCCGCCGTCCTGCTGGCGCCGCTTATGAATGCAAGATACTTTGGAGCGGTCTTGAGTGCAGAGGCAAGTTCATCTTCAAGCGACATCACGTCCGGTACGATCCTCGACTTCGGCAGGACGGCCACATGAGTTTCACACAACATCGTGGCAATCCGGAAATCCTCCGAGGTGGAATCCATCACTAAAGTGGCGGTCTCGGCGATCCCCCAATCAGCAATCGTAAGCCCGGTGCTGATTTGCCCTATATTTTCCCTTAAATTTTTCGTAAGCAGCCTGAGACCTCCTGCTTTGCAGGCGGCTTTCAAGTGCGAGAGGTTTTTACCGGAGATCCCGGGAGCGGCTATGCCGGATCCCCCCTGACGCAGCGTCACGTCAACAGCATACAGGCAGGCGGCCCGGAAGTCGGCAACCTCGGCCGTTATTGTTTGCACAGCCTGAGCTCTTTCTTTTAGCAGTGTCAATTCATCGTCTTGTCTCATGGGTATTCACTCTATGTAATTATATCGGCTGATCGCAACCTGGTAATGTTTTTCTTCAGGTGCCGGGACACATTCCCGCCACCTTTGTGAACGCTCAAGGCAGCATGCCCTTCAGCACATACGCCTGCAACATCGTTAAAATACAGATCAAAAGCACCATGGCGATGCTGTGTTTGAGTGTAAACCGGAAAATGCTTCCTTCCTGACCGACCAGGCCGGAGGCCGCTGTGGCCACTGCTATGCTTTGAGGCGAGATCATCTTGCCGCAAACCCCACCCGATGAGTTGGCGGCAACGGTAAGGGCCGGGTCAACACCGATCTGCGTAGCGGTCGTTTTCTGAAGAGAGCCGAAAAGAGCATTGGAAGAAGTATCGGAGCCGGTGAGAAAAACGCCCAACCATCCCAGAATGGGAGCAAAGAAGGGAAACAGAACGCCTGTGGCCGCAAGCGCCAGTCCCATAGAGGAACTCATACCCGAGTAGTTCATTATGTAAGCCAGGCCAAGAATCAATGCAATCGTCACAATCGGGAAACGCATTTGCCTGACGGTTCTCGCGTAGCACGCAATGGCGCGTCCCAAACCATAATTGGGAATTACCAATATCGAAAGAAGACCGGCGATCAGGATGGCGGTCCCGGCGGCCGTACCGATATTGAGGGCGTATTGCGCCGCGTAAGGAGAGTTTTTGGCGACGATCGGAGCGGTTTTCACTACCACATTGTGCAGAGCCGGCCAATTGAAGACTGTCCCAAGCGGCGCAAGACCCTCCTTTACCGAACCGAGGCCCCATAGAAAAACCATGACCGCCAGGAAGAAATAAGGGGTCCAGGAACGGAAGATCTGGCCGGAGCTATACAGGCAGGTGACAGGACCGGCTGCCGTTTCATCGGGGAAATGAAAGACCTTCGACGGCTTCCACACCCTGAGAAAAAGACCCAGGCCGACAATGGTCACAACTGCCGACAGGATATCAGGCAGGTAAGGTCCTACAAAGTTCGAGACGGTAAATTGAGTGAGAGCAAAGCACAAACCGGCCACGACAAGCGCGGGCAGCACCTCGAGGGAGCGCTTGAAGCCGCACATCGTGACGCTCAGCCATATGGGTACGATAATCGAAAGAAAAGGGAGCTGCCGCCCGACGATTTGGCTTATGCGCATCATGTCGATGTCCGTGACCTTGGCGGCGACCACGATCGGGATACCAATCGCCCCGAAGGCCACCGGGGCCGTATTGGCGATGAGACAGATTCCGGCGGCATACATCGGGTTGAAGCCCAGGCCGACAAGCATCGCGGCCGTTATGGCCACAGGTGTGCCAAAACCCGCCGTCCCCTCTATGAACGATCCGAATGCAAAAGCGATGAACAGGGCCTGGAGACGGCGGTCATCAGTGATACATGCCAGGGAATTTCGAATTTTATCGAACTCCGCTGATTCCACCGTCATGTTATACACCCATATAGTGTTCAACACGATCCACACGATTGGGAAGATCCCAAACGCCGCGCCCATCAAAGTCGCGTTCAAAGCCAGACCTGCGGGCATTCCCCAAACGGCAATGGCGAGAATGACCGCTGAGGCTGTGCCGAACAGCGCAGCCCAGTGTCCGGGCGACCTCCTCACCGCCAGCATATAAAAAAGTATATACAAGGGGATTCCGGCAACCAGCGCGGATAGCGCCAGATTTCCCAAAGGGTTGTAAACTTGCATCCAGTTCATCCGGGTTCTCCTTTTCGGTGAGGGCACAAGCTCCATCTGACAGGTGGTAATACCATTTTTCTGCGGTCACATTTTTAGCAAACCTGCTCCCTCCTTGTCAAGGATAATCTCGAACGTCACCCTTATATTTTTCTTGACAAAACATGTCTAATTCCAGTACTATGAAACGCTCAGAGGAACCGTTTCAACAATTCTGAAATCTTTTCATAAATGGTATTACCATACCTCTCTATGAAGGGGAAAATCCATGGCTGGGAAAAAATTGGTCAACAAATTTTGTGAACTCCTCGGAAAGGAAAACGTCTTCCAGGACGAAGAGGACCGCCTGGCCTATTCTTACGACGCCGCCGTGCTTGATTCCTGCCTTCCCTCTATCATTTTGCGGCCGGCCACAAGCGAGGCGCTCGGCCAGGCTGTCCGCCTCTGCAACGAAAACGATCTGCCGGTCACCGTGCGCGGGTCCGGGACCAATCTGAGCGGCGGCACCATTCCGAAGCCCGGCGGTGTCGTAATAGTGACTACGGCCCTCGACGAAATCCTCGAGATAAACGAAGAAGACCTCTACGCCGTGGTGCAACCCGGAGTGATAACCGCTAAATTCGCAGCCGCCGTCGAGGCCAGGGGCCTGTTCTACCCGCCCGACCCCGGCAGTCAGGCAGTATCGACTCTTGGCGGCAACGTGGCTGAAAACGCCGGAGGTTTGAGAGGGCTCAGGTACGGAGTGACACGCGACTACGTGATGGGACTCGAGTTTTTCGACGTTAACGGCGAACTGGTAAAATCGGGCGCAAGGACGGTTAAATGCGTGACGGGCTACAACCTCTGTGGTCTGCTCGTGGGATCCGAAGGGACGCTTGGAGTTTTCAATAAGATAATTTTGAAGCTGATTCCCATGCCTGCCGCAAGCAAAGCCATGATGGCGGTTTTTTCAGAAGTTTCGAAGGCCTCCGAGACCGTTTCGGCAATCATCGCCAATCGAATCGTTCCGGTAACCCTCGAGTTCATGGACAACTTTACCATACGCGCGGTGGAGGACTTCGCTCATGTGGGGCTTCCAGTCGATGCGGCGGCACTCCTGCTGATAGAGGTCGATGGACATCCGGCGCAGGTTGAGGAGGACGCCTCAAGGGTCGAAGAGCTGTGCCGACAGATGGGGGCAATGCAGGTTCGAGTGGCGCAGGATGCACAGGAGCGCGATAAGGTTTGGGAAGCCCGGCGGGCTGCGCTTTCTGCTTTATCCCGAATCAAACCTACAACCGTTTTGGAGGACGCAACCGTTCCGCGGAGCAAGATTCCGGCAATGATTCGTTCCATTGACGAAATCAGCCGCACATTTAATCTCACGATTGGCACCTTCGGCCATGCAGGTGACGGAAACCTCCACCCGACCATACTGACCGACCGCCGCGACAAGGAAGAATGGGCCCGGGTCGAACAGGCCATTGACGCCATTTTCGATCGGGCGCTTGCGCTTGGCGGGACCCTGTCGGGAGAACACGGAATCGGAACTGCCAAATCGAAATACCTCGAAAAAGAAACAAGCCGCGCCACCATCCTCTATTCGCGCCGGATAAAGGCCGCACTGGATCCAAAAAACATCCTCAACCCCGGCAAGATCATTGGAGAATGAGCATGTACGACATGAAAAAACTTGCGGCGCTGGTCAAGGAGCTCGAAGACCAGCTTATGGTCTGCATGCGGTGCGGGATGTGCCAGGCGGTCTGCCCGGTTTTTGCCGAAACCGGCCGGGAGGCTGACGTCGCCCGCGGGAAGCTGGCTTTACTCGACGGCCTGATTCAGGAAATGTTCAAAGACCCAAAGGGTGTAAACGAGCGCATGATGCGCTGCCTGCTCTGCGGCTCATGTGCGGCCAACTGCCCGAGCGGCGTGAAAGTGCTCGATATTTTTCTCAAGGCGCGCGCCATCCTGGTTGGCTACATGGGGCTGCACCCGGCCAAAAGGGTAGTTTTCCGCGGTATGCTTGCCCACCCGAGACTTTTCAACAGCCTTGTAAAATCGGCGAGCAGGCTCCAGGGTTTTTTCGTAAAACCCGCCGACGACTTTCTCGGCACATCCTGCGGGCGCTTTTTCTTTCCATTGGCAGATCGACACCTGAAGACATTTGCGCCGGATTCCTTTCACTCGAGTGTGGGCCGGCTCGACACGAACGCCGTGTCCGGACTTAAGGTCGGCTTCTATGTAGGCTGCATGATCGACAAAATATACCCCAACATCGGGCATGCGGTCCTAAGCGCCCTGAAGAATAACGGAGTCGGAGTACTTCTGCCCGGGGAGCAGGGCTGTTGCGGAATTCCGGCGCTTTCCTCCGGGGACCTCAAGACCTTTCAGAAGCTGGTACGATACAATCTCGAGAGATTCCCGCCCGGTGATTTCGACTACCTTGTCACCGCCTGTGCCACCTGCACATCCACCATAAAGAAGCTCTGGCCGATGTTTGCCGACGATCTCAGCGAGGTGGAAAAATCCCGAATGAAAGAACTTGCCGAAAAAACGATGGACATAAGCCAGTTTCTCGTGGAAAAAACCGGCGTTGTCACAGCAGTTTCCTCCAATGCAGCGGGAAAAGCTCTCCTGAGCTACCACGATCCCTGTCATTTGAAAAAATCCCTTGGGATAGCGGCGCAGCCCAGAACGCTTCTCCGGGCCAATTCCCGTTATGTTTTCAAGGAAATGAGCGAAGCGGACCGGTGCTGCGGTTGCGGGGGAAGTTTCAATCTTCAATACTACGGCATTTCGGCGTCAATTGGTAAGCGCAAGCGTGACTCTATCGTAGAGTCGGGATGCTCGACGGTTGCGACGAGCTGTCCCGCATGCATGCTTCAGATAAGCGATATGCTCTCACAGGCGGGTGATCGCATCCAGGTAAAACATGCAATCGAAATATATGCCGATTCACTGGAGCCTCTTGCAAAACTCCATCATCGGCGCGAATTCGCCTAAAGAATGAGCTTCATCAGCGGTCTTGTGGTAATGTGTTGCTGCTCAACAAAACAAATCACAGGAGGCGCTAATGAAGC
>JBEKQE010000111.1:0-16311 GCA_049520035.1 Syntrophobacteraceae bacterium
AATTTGCGTTCAACAATGTACGGGAAGCAGGTATATGTACGTAGCATAGCCCCTTGTGGGCGCTTGGAAGTGCGGACGGGCACAAGGCCCTATGCTACATCAACTTGAACGCAACTTGGTATTAAATAGCAGCGAAGCCGCGAGGGGGTTTGGGGGGCAAATGTCCCCCCAACCCCCGAGCTTTTCAGCTTCTTTTGGTTCTCACTTGAACGCAACTTCGTATGAGCTGGCTCATTTTCCTTTTGCCTAATCCTCGACTGGAATTTTTCTTGATCTCTGGCTTATAAACGGGGAGAACTCGAGACGGTTGACCGGGAAGAAATCAAGAAAAGGTATGAAACCTGGCTGTGCGATGTAACGTCCTTGTTTTTTTAACTTGATTTGTTATTATGTAATTACTGTGATTACGTATGTTTTGCTCAAAAAAATGGTGCAGATATGGAAAAGCAACTTCGCGCAAGAGACGTTAAATTGGTGCCGATCGGCAACTCCCAGGGTATTCGTATCCCTAAATCTCTCCTGCAAAAATATGGTTTCTCGGACTCCCTGGTGCTCGAAGAAACCAATCAAGGCATTCTTTTGAGAAAGAAACGAGAAGACAAACTCTCATGGGAAGAGACTTTCAGGGCAATGGCCAAAGAAGGCGAAGACTGGACGGATTTGGATGCTGCACTTCTGGATGGCTTGGAGGAAGGCGGCGTTGAATCCTAAGAGATACGCAATCTATTTCGCCGACTTGAATCCCACCATAGGCAGTGAGATCAGCAAAATTCGTCCTGTCGTCATTGTCAGCCAGGACGCTATGAACCAATACCTGGAAACCGTAGTCGTCTGCCCTTTAACCCCAACACTTCATCCCAAGTGGCGCTCGCGGTTGCAGATAACCTGTGGGGGAAAAGCGGCTGAAATAGCTGTTGATCAAATAAGGACCGTCAGCAAGAAGCGTTTGAGAGACAGAATTGATCAATTGCCAGCCTCGCAAGCCTCCCAATTGCGAAGAATCATCACCGAGATGTATGGCGAGTAGCGGTACCGAAACTCAATCCTCCTCTATTGGTTGGTAGTCTTCTTGACCTCTCACTCTTTAATGAACACATATATTCCTTAGTGATTGTTAAAGAGCCCCTGTGGTGCTTATTTTCTGTTATTCCTGTTCGACGGAATACTGTTTAGCCTGTATTGACGTGGAATTCTGCCGGCTGGCGCCTGCAACCGCTTTCACTGCAATATCCTGCACTTTGCCGTATGCGCTTTCCAATTGCTCGGTTAGTTTATCAATCTGCCTTTTCTGCGCGGCGATTAGCTGTTCAAAAGCATCGATCCTTGCTTGAAGAACGTTTTTCTCGCCTTCAAACCCTTTCACGAGCAGTTGTTCATTCTTAGACGCCTCAGCAGTGAGCTTCATGGTTACTTCCTGGACCGCTTTGTCCACGGCTCTTTCGAGTTCACTCGGAAAGATGTCCACTTTAGCCTGCAAACCATTCATCACCTTTTCACGTTCCTCTACCGCCTGTTCCCGCTCCTGGATGTCGATTTCCTTGCCCTTTGTTTGTTTATCAAATTCTTCCCGCTTCTCCTGAAGTTCCTTGTCAAGCTTATTGATTTCATCGGTGAGTTTATTGATCTTCTGTTCCTTTTCGCGCTCGAACTTATAATCGTATTCCTCCTTTTCGCGCCGCCGTCTCTTGTCCTCCTGTTCTTTGTGGTCTTTCATCTCTTCGGTATGTTGTTTCTTCTGATTTTCCCACTCGGCCTTCGTCTGGTTTATCTCCAGTTCAAGCAGTTCTTTGCGCCGTGCCATTTCGTTATCGAACACAACTCTCTGCTGTTTTTGCGCCTCTAGAAGAGCGGCCAGGGTGAAAGCGGATTTTTCTATTTCGAAAAGTTCCTGTAGGTCGGCCTCCTTTATCTCGATCGCTCTTTTCAGCTTATTGTAACGTTCGGTTTCTCCCTCGAGTTTGACGGCAATATCGGTCAAAGCTTTACTGGTTTCGCTCTTCAGCTCGTTTACCGTTTTGATCACCTTGTCTGTCGTGAGCGTGTCAGCCGTTTGTAAAACCTCTTGTTTTTCCCGTTCAGCCTTTGTTTTCTCAGGCTTGAGCTCCGTTTGTGCTCGAGTTTCAAGGACTTTTAGAAGATCGTTGTATGCGTCAAGTATTTCCTTCTTGGTACTGGACGCGGTGATGTCGGCTTTAGTGTTCATGTTCTCCTCCATGATTTTGGCTGAAGAGGATCTCATCGGTGGAATTCCATTTTCCACTTCTCCAGTTAGGCGGCATTCTGCTATGTTTTGTGTCCCGCCACTCGCATCTTTACCGGACAGCATTTTGGCAGACTCTCCAAGTCGTTGCAAGAGATTCAATGGCTGACCACCCCTATATCCTCTCCCAATTTTTATGATTGCTTCGCCGCTACCAGTTCCAGTTCATCGTTCTGAAATTCTATCGCTATTTTGATAACCGGAGAAATGGAGACCTCCCATTCATCTTTTCGGCCCAATGGGAGACTATGGCCAGACTGGTTAGCCCCCTCAGAATCCCTTCGGGCGGGCTCTATTGCTGCTTGAGATCCGCCTTGGCCGCTTCTCAGGGTTGACGGACTTTGAGAAGGAAAAAGGAAAGAGTCGCAATTGCATGTAATGACAAGCATTATTAAATGAACTACAAGACTCGGCAATCTTACACAGAAGGGACAGTCTATGTTTGCTGTTTTATATCGAATATATACTCAGCGTTGGGTACCGAAAGCGGAGCGAACATGAAGATCCGAGGGGCCATCGAGTTCACCGTAACCGAGCATTCCGGCGATCGCGTTGTCTCGGAAATGCCGATTGGGCCGGGAGTCAAAAATCCTTTCGGCGTTGTCCATGCCGGCGCAGTAATCTGGCTTGCGGATGTCACGGCCAGCATCCTGGTCTTTGGCCCTGAAGAACCCGCTGAAGGTATAAAGGGCTTTCCTCTTGCGATTAGCCTCAATGCTAATTTCCTCGGCAACCAGACAGAAGGCTCATTTAGAGCGGTTGCCTCCTTTGTGAAGCGCGGCCGTACCGTCAGCGTAGTTCGGACCACCGTATACGGCGCCGGAAACAAAGTCATCGCAGATGTGACCACAACTCATGTCCTTTCAAAATGAACAAACTCACAAAGCGCATAAGTTCAGTGCCTGACATCAACGGAGCACAAGGCCATGAAACACTGCATTCTTGTCACAGGTGCGGCAGGCCGCTTAGGCGCAGTCGGGAGGAGTATTGTCGAGATCCTTCGCCGGCTCGACCTGCCGGTTCGCGCGCTTGTCCGGCGCGAAGATGAACGTTCCGATGGGCTGCGGGCAATCGGCGCGGAGATCGTGGTCGGCGACCTCACCCGTGCAGGGGATGTCGCTCGTGCTTTGAATGGTTGCCGGCGCATTTATTTCGGCATGAGCGTGTCTGCACGGTATTTAGAGGCCACAGTCACCGCCGCCGCCGTTGCGCGCCAGCGAGGTGATCTGGAGGTGTTCGTCAACATCTCACAAATGATGGTATCACAGATGAGCCTGACCGAGATGACGGATTCTCCCCAGCAACGGCAGCATTGGTTAGGCGAGCAGGTGTTGAACTGGTCCGGATTGCCGGTCGTGCATGTCCGAGCCACGGTCTTTCTCCAGAACCCTTTCTTCTCGGCCTGGGCCGCTGAATCGATTGCCAGGGACTCCACGATCCGCCTGCCCTTCGGCGCCGGGCGAACGTCGCCTATCGACGCACGGGATGTTGCTGAGGTCATAGCCACTGTTTTGGCATGTCCGGCTGGTCACATCGGCAAGGTTTACGAACTGACCGGACCGCGGTCTCAGGACATGGCGGCGCACGCGGCCGAATATTCTGAAGCGCTCGGTCGCACCATAAGCTATGTTGATGTGCCGTTGGAGCAGTGGAGAGACCAGGAGCTTAGCAGCCGCAATTTGAATACGCATGTCTACGAGCACCTGCTGATTATGGCGCGCCTCCATGGCGCCAACCGATATGATCGCTTTACACACGACGTTGAGGCGATCACAGGAAGGGCCGCTGCGAGCACCCGTGACTATGTTTCGCGCCACGCCGAGTTGTTCAGGCCATGACGCCTGAGGATGCGGTGCAGCTAACAGGCTCGGTCACGGTGAGTGCTGCGGACCCGCAGACCTTCTGAATTAACTACACGAAGTAGTCTGGTTGTGATTTGAACCTGCTTTATTGCATCGCGCAGCACATCAACGAAACGCTCTATAGCCAGTTCCCGATTTTCTGCTTGACGGGCTTGTTAGAAACCCTGACATCTTGTACAATAAGTGGTACAATACCAACTTTTCAGGAGGATAGTGCATGAATACTCTGACTTACTCACAGGCGCGCGGCAATCTTGCCAAGACGATGGACAAAGTCTGTGATGATCACACCCCTATCATCATCACACGCAAGAACCAACGGTCGGTGGTGATAATCTCCCTCGAGGACTACGAGTCTCTCGAAGAAACAGCCTATCTTCTCCGAAGCCCCCGGAATGCACGGAGGCTCCTTGAGTCCATAGCCGAACTCGAGTCCGGTGGAGGCACTGAACGGGAACTAATCGAGTGAAGCTCATTTCTTCCGAACATGCCTGGGAGGATTACCTTTATTGGCAGCGCACCGATGGAAAGATCCTCGATCGCATCAATAAGCTCGTCAGGGAGATCCAACGTACACCGTTTGGGGGGACCGGTAAGATCGAGCCTCTGAAACACGGTCTCTCAGGCTACTGGTCGCGGCGTATCAACGATGAACATCGGATCGTCTATAAAGTTGAATTGGATTACACCCTTATTGCCCAACTCAGGCATCATTACTGATTGATTACAGGTGAATTGTGATTGCTTAGGTATTTGGACCACAGTTTTCCTTTGGCAGATTATGATTGAACGAGCTAAAAGCATACTCAAAACCGTCTTCGGCTATGACGGGTTCATCTCGCTCCAGCAGGATGTGATTGAAAATGTCCTTTCCGGAAAGGACACTCTTGCCGTAATGCCCACCGGAGGCGGCAAGTCGTTATGCTATCAGGTCCCTGCCCTTATCTTCGACGGACTTACCATTGTCGTTTCTCCCCTTATCTCTCTTATGAAGGACCAGGTGGAGCAGTTGACCGAGTTGGGAGTTCCGGTTGTGTTGCTGAACAGCTCCCTTTCCCCCCATGTATATCGTCGAAATGTCGAGAGACTGAGGCGAGGGGAGGCTAAACTACTCTATATTGCCCCGGAGACTCTGCTGAAGCCTGTCGTGTTGAAAATGCTCTGCTCGATCTCAGTTTCTTGCCTTGCCATAGATGAAGCACACTGCATCTCGGAATGGGGGCCGGACTTCAGGCCCGAGTATCGCCAGTTGGTCCGGGTGCGGGAGCGCCTTCCAGAAGCAGTCTGCATAGCCCTCACCGCCACCGCGACCCAAAAGGTGCGGGCCGACATTATCGACTGCCTGTGCTTTGAAGATTCAAGCGGGTTTGTAGCGGGCTTCGACCGGGAAAATCTATTCATCAGGGTCGCGCGCAAAGAGAACGCATTACGTCAGGTAACGGACTTTCTGAGCAGGTTTCCAGCAGAATCCGGCATAATCTACTGTCTCACCCGGAAGCAGGTCGATGAGTTGTGTGCCGCTCTGGTCTCAGAAGGGTTGTCCGCCCTCCCGTATCACGCAGGTTTGACCGAAGCGGAGCGTGAGCGCAACCAGGACCTTTTTGTCAGGGATGAGGCACGGATCATCGTTGCTACCATCGCCTTCGGTATGGGGATCAACAAGTCGAACGTTCGTTTTGTGCTGCATCATGACCTGCCAAGAAGCATTGAAAGCTATTACCAGGAGATCGGCCGGGCCGGCAGGGACGGCATGAGGGCTGAGTGTCTTCTTCTTTTCTCGCCTGGAGATATCTAAAAGATTAAACTCTTTGTTAACGGTAAAAAAGGTCTGGAAAAACGGGCAGCCTGGTCTCAGATAAGCTCGATAATGCAGTTCGCCGAATCGGACGTCTGCCGGCGAATTCCGCTTCTGGGCTATTTTGGTGAGACTTATTGCGGTAAGCGTTGCGGCATGTGCGACAACTGCGTGGCAGGCGACCGGGAAATGAAGGATTTAACCATTCCCGCACAGAAATTTCTTTCCTGTATTAAACGGACCGGTGAGCGCTTCGGCGCCAATCACATAATCGACGTTCTGCGCGGTTCAAAATCGGCCAGGGTGATCAAATTCGGTCATGAAATACTAACTACATACGGGATCGGGCTGGAATACTCCAAAAAACAGTGGCAACAGCTCGCCAGACAGTTGATTCACAAGGGCCTGGTGATGCAGAACCTGGACATAGGCTGCCTAAGCCTCACGGCCGACGCTTGGGAAGTATTGAAGGGCAGGCAGAGCTTTTTGGGAATATTGAATATCTGCACCGATGAACAGGGTAGAGGTGAGGAAGCCTCGCCGCTTTCCCATGACCTGGAGCTTTTTGAGCTGCTTCGGAAAAAGAGAAAGCAACTTGCAGACGCGGCGGGAATTCCGCCTTTTGTAATATTCTCCGACCGCACACTTGCCGAAATGTCGACATACTTTCCTCAATCCCCGGACAGCATGCTTAAGGTAAGCGGCATCGGCGCGGCGAAGCTCGATAAATACGGGTCCGTCTTTATCGGGCTAATCAGGGAACACTGCGAGCCCCGCGGGATAGGAGAAAGGCCGCGCGCCCCGTCCTCATTATCGGAGCAGAAAGACCGCAGTCCTGTTCGAAGCATTCGGCAGGCATTAATAGCTCAGGGCTTTAACTCGGGGCGGACAGTTGAGAGCTTGTCCGAACAGTTCAACATCAAACAAGAGCGAGTGCTTCATTATCTTTGGCACAACTTAAAAGATGGTGGAGCGCTCCGAGCCGAAGGCCTGTTGCCTCTCATCACTGTTTCCAAACCCAGGATGGAGTGTGCGATGAGAGCTTTTGGCGAACTGGGCGGCGAGCTGCTGAAGCCGGTTTTCGATGCGCTGGATGGAGATATCCCTTACGACCAATTGCGAATAATCGGCCTGTATTACCTGGCTTTGCAGACCCGGAATGTTGCGTCGCAGGTTGTGCCTGAGGGCAGGGCGCAGCTTCGAAAGATTATCTGCCTGGCCAATTCCCGCAAATACTCCGGCCGGTGCATTGCCGGAAAGGAGTTGCTGCCGGACGGGATTGGAGGGTGGATCAGAGTGGTCAGCGGATCAAGGACGGGGGAGCTTACTATAAAAGAGATCACGATGCAGAACGGCAGACCGCCGGAACTGCTCGATCTAATTGTGCTCTACACGGGAGAGGGGACTAACCACAGGTACCAGTCGGAGAACCTGCTTGCCGGCGATACGCTTTGGCTCTGGGACGGGAAGATGCCGCCTTCGATTTTGCGGCGTCTATGCGATGAGCCTGAGCATTTATGGACAAACGGCTTCAGCAGCGCCGGCGGGATCAATGATCGTATCCCGCTCCATCTGGCGGACAAGAAGCTTGCTTCAACCCTTTTGTTCATTACTGTCGAGCGGCTGTGCATTGTTGTGGGGGAGGACGCAAGGGGTCTTCAAAAAACCTGGGGCGAGTTCACCTATCACCGGATGAACTACCGCCTTGTCGTAACCGATCCCGTAATTGAAAGCCGATACATGCAGATGGATATCGGCAGATACCCGGTAGAGGATTCCGAAAACTACCTGACAGTTAGTATCAGCGAACCTTTTGAAGGTTTTTGCTACAAGCTTGCGGCGGCAATAATCACAGTCCCCGCCTCAACCTGCGAGTCTTCCAATGGATAAACTGTTCACCATAGGGCATTCCAACCATGAAATAGGCCGATTTCTCGAGTTGCTCGAAATGAACGGCATTACGGCAGTTTGTGATGTCCGTTCAACTCCCTACAGCCAGTACAATCCCCAGTTTAACCGCGAACTCCTGCAAACTGCGCTCAGGCGGAAAGGCATCGCATATGTCTTTTTGGGAAACGAGTTGGGGCCGCGCAGTGATGACCCCGCCTGCTATGTCGAAGGGAAAGTGCAGTACTCAAGGCTTGGGGCGACAGGAAATTTCCGGAGCGGCATCGAGAGGCTGAGCGCCGGAATGAAAACATACCTAATCGCGATAATGTGTGCCGAAAAGGACCCGATCAACTGCCACCGAATGATTTTGATTTGCAGGGCACTGCGGAAAGAACCTATTGAAATCAAACACATTCTGGGGGACGGAAGCCTTGAAGGTCTCCGCCGGTCCGAACAGCGCATGCTGCTCGAACTCAAACTGCCCCAGCTTCGGCTGTTCGAAAGTCCGGAGGACCTGATTCAGCGTGCCTACGATACCCAAAGCGAGAGGATTGCTTTTGTCCGTGACGATGAGGAGCGGAAGCTGGAAGACGCGGAGGAAGGAGATTCATGGAGAAGTTAAAGCTTTTCACCATTGGATTTACTAAAAAACCCGCAGAGATTTTTTTCGGGCTGCTCGGCGAGGCGGGGGTTCGCAGGGTAATAGATATTCGGCTGAACAACTCCTCTCAGCTAGCGGGGTTCGCAAAACGAGACGACCTTCGATTTTTTCTCAAGGCAATATGTGGAATCGACTATATGCACATGCTTGAGTTGGCGCCTACGGAGGAAATTCTGGACGAGTACCGGAAAAAGGGCCGAGAATGGGCCGCGTATGAAGAGCGATTCGTGAATCTTATCTCTGAGCGGAGGATAGAAAACCTGCTATCCAAAAAGGAAGTCCACCTCGCATGCCTTCTGTGCAGCGAAGAAACACCCGATCGTTGCCACCGCCGCCTCGTAGCTGAGCACCTGAAGGAAAAATGGGGAAATCTTCAAATCGTTCATCTAACCTGAAGTTTTGCCTGGCTTTTCCTTCCGTCCGGAATTAGTCCTGAGCTCACAACCTCAGCATGTCAAAGGGCGGATTCCACCAAGCCTCCCGCGCCCGCCCAATGCGCATGATAGACCATCCCGCGGTCGGCCTTCTCGCTACGCGGCGCACCTTCCGCCAAAAGGCGGTAAATTGAATGACCAGATTACCGCGCAGGGTTGTTGATAAGTCTATCATACGAGGAAGAAAAATAGCTGGGGAGCAGCGGGCGCCTAATCCTCGCCTGGAAGCCTTTTCGACCTGCCGCTTTTCAAAATGCTGTGCTGCTTCTTTTCCTCCAGGCGGCGGAGTTTCGCTCCTTTGCTGACTCGTGTTTTCTTTCTTATTGGGACCTGCTTTAATGCATCCCACAACAGTTCAGCGAAGCGCTCTATTGCAAGTTCTTTATTCTCTACCTGGCTGCGGGTTTGCTGAGAGATGACGCGAAGAAGGCCGTCCTTGCCGATGCGGGTCTTAAGGCGGCTTATCACCAGATCTTTTTGCTCCGGCGAAAGGCTCGGGGAATTCACGACGTCAAACCATAGCGTCACGCGGCTGGATACCTTATTGACGTTCTGTCCACCCGGCCCGCTGCTGTGGGATGCCGTGAAAACCAGTTCATCTTCGGGAATCTCAATCCGCTCGTTGATTCTGATCATCTTGAAGTTTTCCGTTAGATCCCCATTAGCTCCGGCCTACGGAAGAAGTGCCGCAATCTACAGAAACATCCTGTAATCGGCATTTAGAGCTTGTGCCAGCTTCCTGGCGTTTTCCCTGCCAATAGGACGACGGCCATTTTCCATATCGGAAATATGACGGCGGGGAATACCGGAAAGTGCGGCAAGTTGATCCTGAGTGAGACCTTCACGGACCCTGTATGCTCTAACGGCCACTTGCCTTTCCTTCCCGGCGAACTCGGGAAATGCCTCCCGGTAATCGACGGTGTCCTCGATGTCGGTAAGTCCCAACGAAGTTGCAAACTTTCTTACCGCCCCGATTTTATCAGGGGGGCCAATAAACCTTGCCATATCCGATGGTTCAGTATGGTGCTTTTTCGTGCGTTCCTGCATACACCACCTCAACAAGTCTAATTTCATCTTTACCCTTTATCCGCACCGGCCAACCTGGCAGCTTGTCTCTCTGCTTTCCTTGTCAATCTGGAACGCCAGGCCATACCTAATCCCTGCACTAATATTTAGTGCATTATGAGTTGAAAGTAAAGTGTCAACGGCAAGCCGTACTTTTCCCGTTCTCTCGGGCAAGGACTGCTCACCTTGTTAACATTCTGTCCACCCGGTCAGCTGCTGTGGGATGCAGTGAACCTGAGTTCCTCCTCGGGAATAGAAACTCGATCTGTTATCTCAATCATGCGCTTTCCCTCTCCGGGAAAAATCGTGCCCGCGCCAGGATAAAGAGATCACCACGTGTTCTCTTAAGAAACAGGCACTCCGTTCCACATGTGATTCGGAAGTATTTTAGGCGCTTCATTCATCGCTATTAGGATGGAGATGTTAAATTCTGTTTGTCCGACACCTGTGCAATCCCCCGCAAAAAGTTTGCCTCTCCATCGCTATCGCTATTTCTCAAGCAGCCTTACCGTCCCGTCATCGAGATCGTATTTTGCATTAACTACCTTTATTCTTCCTGCATCGACAAGCGACCGGATTACCGGTGACTGCCTGGTCAGGGATTTGGCAACCAGTTTAATGTTGTTGTCGATGGCAGCTTCCACGAGGTCTGATTGGCTAACGCCCTTGGCATCTTTTCTGGCCTGTTTGACCGCAGGAGTAATCGTTTTGATAATGGCGCCGATATTTCCGTGCGGATGGCCTTGCGACTCGACAGCAGCACTCACGGCGCCGCATCGTTTGTGACCGAGCACCATGACCAGGGGGCAGTTGAAGTGCTCGGCCGCATATTCGATACTTCCGAGGATAACAGGGTCCGGAATGTTGCCGGCCACTCGCACGACAAAGATTTCACCCAATCCCTGATCGAAGATAATTTCGGGAGGGACCCTTGAATCCGAGCAGGAAAGGATTATGGCAAAAGGCTTTTGCCCCGCTGCCAGAGCCTCCCTTGTACTGGGAGTGCTCGTCTCCCGAATCGTTGTCCGGTTTGCTCTAAAGCGCTGGTTCCCATCTTGCAGCCTTTTGAGCGCCTCATCTGCCGTAAGACCAGGGCCTGTGTCCGATGCAGTCACAAGCGTTGTGGCAAACAACACCACCCATAAACTTAGAATAGACAATAAATAGTTCTTCATTTTACAGCCTCCTGGAATTTAGAGGTTTTGCATTATGATGACGCAAACTGTTTTTAGAGAAAAAGGCGGGAAATGGGTCCGCATTAAAAGTAAAAGCCGACTCGGTGGGGCGGACCGATCGGCTTTGAGGAGGAAAGAGTTTATTTTCACCATATCCCTAGAGCAAATTTTATGCCAAATCTGGGCATAAAATTGTTTAAGTCGCTGTTACAGCTACTTATAACAAAGTCAGTAATGTTTACTGTAACCTAATCACGCTAGAAAGCCGCCATTTGTTGTGAATCGCGCCATAATCACGCCTTCTAATGGCGGCTTTGAGTGCATCAGGCGGGATTTTCGAATCTTCAGAATTCTCGGGACACGAGGATTATTTGGATTCTTGAGTGGAAGAGGCATCCGTAGGAGAGTTGTTCTCCATGAACCAAGAGCACAACATACAGAGATCGCATATCGAAGAGCGCAACTCGCCCCCCTTTTTCCGGCTTACGTCTTACCTCACCGGTTCATCAGGAATGCATTAGCCGTGCAAAAAAAACGGAAATCGCAGATTCAAGCACAGAGCGGAAAATGCAGACAGGACAAGGAAATAGGGCTAGTTTTTATGTTGGCAAATGTTAGGTTTTTTCGGGTTTCTTGGGGTTGTTTGGGCAAAGTAAAAGGCAAAGTCAGGCAAGGTGGGCAAAGCCCATGGACCCTTTAACGGAAAGCTGTTTTATGGTATAGTACATCACCTTCCAGGGATAGGGGGCACCCGACAAGCCGGAATTCCCGACCGGCTTCCCTGGACATCTTCGGGGCGCTTGGGAGGCGCAAAATGTCTGACACTACTCGAATAGAAAAAGTTCAACTTCTCAAAGAGAAATTGGACAGGATAAACTCAGAAATCAAGCGACGTTGCCACCCCCTTTCCGAAACCCCGTTGCCGTTGGATCGACACATCCCCCCCGACATCCGCCCCGGCGATTTCCGCGATGAGCTAGGGCATCATGCAGAGCATAAGTTAGAGCACTTGATCTGTCCGTCACCCGACTATCATGCCGTCCTGGAATTGAAGCGCAAGAGAGAAGCCTGTCATGAGGAAATCGAGCGCTTGATAGACGAAGGCTTGTCTTCTGGCAGCACCCAAGTGGAACCGCCAGAAAAAACAATTCTCCCACTGTCCGATAACAACCCCGCTTCACAAAAGCGGCAAACTCGAACCGGGAAGGATTGGGCATGGCACCGTCTGCTCGCAGTGTGCAAAACCATAAAAGACAAGTCGATAAAAAATGGCGGCGAACCGGGCTTTACAAATGAGCAAATATCAAAACATATTGTCTCCACCCCTGAAATCTACAACCCCGAATTCTTCAAGAAATTGGGCTGGAAGGGCCATCTTCCTAGAGCTTCGACAATAGAGCGACGCTTGAAAGGGATGGGCATTTCAAAACGAGGAAGACCGAAAACCAAATAATGTAATTGGGAAGATTCACATAATTGGGAAGATTTCTAAAGCCGCTTGAAGCGGCTTTTTTTGTTGCTGCATAACGCTCAGAAATTGGGACAATTTCAGTAATCCGTATTTTCGTTTTTAACCGTTTTTACAACCAGTTACGAGATATGCTATCTTTTAGCACCATAGAATATGCGTTTATTGAACGGTTTGATTTGCTACTGCAAGGGGGAACCCATGGAAAAGAGGTTCTTGAATGAAAAAGAAGTTGCCGAACTGACCGGCCTTTCTCTAAGCACGCTGCGGGCTGATCGGAGCATGGGCCGAAAGCTGTTCCCTTTTGTGAAGATCGGGGCAGCCGTCAGGTACTCGCTAACCGATGTACTTGCAGCCATGGAGAGCCGAAAAGTCAGAGTTGCACAATGAAGGGCCGAAAAGAAAACCCCGGAGGCGACCGGGGCAGGGGCAGTGAATACGATACTTATTTAGGATAGCAACAAATGGCTGAGAATGTCAATGTCAATGGATTACTGAAAGCAGCCCTTTCGTATGCTGAGCAAAAAAGCTGGCCGGTTCTGCCTTTGCATTCCATTCGAAATGGAGTTTGCACCTGTGGGAAAAGGGGGGAATGCGACAATCCCGGCAAACATCCAAGATGGCATGAGCAGGACTTGGCGCATGGTGCGAAGAGTGCCAGTACAGTCCTTGACCTTATCCGCAGATGGTGGAAACGATGGCCTGATGCAAATATCGGAATCGCTACAGGCGCGAAGTCCTTTGATGCTTTAGATGTTGATTTGCCAGAAGGGCCGAACACTCTTCTTGATTTGGCCAAGGGCAACGACAATATACCGGATACCATCGAGCAGATCACCGGGAGCGGCGGCCGCCAAATCTTCTTTGGGTATGCGGGAGGCGGTCTCGACAATGATGTCAAGTTTGCACCTGGTCTTGATATCCGCACCGATGGCGGTCTTGTTGTTGTCCCTCCGTCCAGGCACATTAGCGGCAACCGTTACGAGTGGGAAGCGTCGAGCCGACCGGATGAAAAACAACTCGCACCAATGCCCGAATGGCTCCTTAATGCTATCAAAGCCGCAAAAAAACCAAGCGGCAGCAACGGCAGCGGTGGACCCCTAGATATTGAGAAGATATTCGCCGGACTTCCCGAAGGTAAGCGCGACGAGTACCTTTTTAAGTACGCCTGTCGGCTTCGTGAAAAGGACCTGGACCGGAAAGAAGTTGAGGCTCTTATCCTAAATCTTGCAAAAAGTTGTAAGCCTCCATTTCCCCAAGAAGACGCTCTTAAAAAAGTCGAGTCAGCCTGGAAGTATCAGCCAGGGAAAGCGGGGACAACCTCAGAGCAACCCGAGAAATCCTGTTTTTCTGAGATCGCCTTAGAGAGTATCAGCGCGACTCGGTTTATCAGCACCGAACCGGAGCCGATCAGATGGAGGCTAAACGAAAGCCTACCAGCCGGTGTATTCGGCATGATCGTTGGCGATGGCGGGAGCGGAAAAGGGTTCGTACTGCTACAGATGGGTATCAGCGTAGCGACAGGGCTTGCTTTTCTCGATGGCCGCTACCAAGTCGGTGAATGCGGCAAAGTCGTTCTTGTGTTCGCTGAAGACGATAATCCTATCCTCCACCACCGGCTTGACGGAACAATCAGATCCTTCGGTGAGGATGCCGAAAACGAAGAATTTCTAAGCCGCCTCAAAAGCAATCTCTATGTAATCAGCCTTTGCGGGCAAGACTCGCGCTTGGTTCAGAATGTAGGCGGACACCTTCTGCCGACCAAGGCATACGACGATTTCCTAACCTTACTCAAATCAGTCGAAGATTTGAAGCTGGTAGGCTTGGACCCGTTATCTAGGTTCTATGTCGGTGAGGAAAACAGCACTTCCGACGCAACCTATTTTTGTTCGCTCCTAGAACATCTAGCACAGGAAACAGGCGCAACCGTACTGGCGAGCCAGCACACGAACAAAGCGAGCGGAATAGGCCAAAAATCGCTGACTCAGCACGCGATTCGCGGAAGTTCCGGCTTTACGAACGCGGCACGATGGCAACTGAACCTTGCGCGCGTCGATCCTTCCGAATGGCGCAGCCTGGGTATCCCACAAAGCGAGATAAACCGATACATCGTTTGCCGAGTCGTGAAAAAGAATATGGGACCGCCCGAAGATTGTTTTTACTTGAAACACGACGAGAACGGCACGTTGCGGCGAGTCCTCGTTAAGAGGGCATTGACCGACCAGGACAAGGAAGTCCTAACCGATATTCTGGATAAAATCGCCGAAAGAGAACAAGCCGGAGGAAAGCGTTACACAAAGCGCACATTTGGCCGTGACTTCAGTAAGTATAAACAGTGGCCGGATTACGGCGCTCGGAAACTTGAAAGGCTCATTGATTACGCTTTGGAAGAGGGCCTGCTCTGCCTGGAACCGGGGAGAAATCCTCAAGGAGTCACCGTTGATTACTTGTCCGCACAACAAGGGTGAAAAACACCGCGCAACAGCGCGCATTCAGGGTGTGCACATTAAAAATATGAGTTATTCCGCTATGATAGTTAAAGTGCACACGAAAGAAGCGCACACATGAAAATAGCACTGTGTAAGTTATTGAATTCATTAAAGTTGTACAGTGTACAAAGCGCACTCTCTAAAGAGAGAGAGAAGTGCGCGCTGTGAACGCGCCTTCTTCTCTCCGAGGTTTAGAGTGCCGCGCTGAGTGGACAAAAGTGATAGCAATTGCAAAAAATGGCGGGGGCGTTCATGGGTGCTTCGCACGAGGTCGATGGGTGCGGGGGGTCCGTCCTTCCCCCCGGTATGGCCTTGCTCCGAGAAAGCATTCTTTGTGTTGAACAACTCAAATTCAGGAAGGGGAAACCATGGAAACGATTAGCAGCACGGTATCAATCGAAGGCAAGGCAGTGACCTTTACCGTAGAGGCCAACAACATGACGATCCATGAAAACTGTCCGATGTGCCAGGAGGATCACAAGGATGCGGACACACCCTACTGGATTACCGTTGATGGGTACCATGTTTGCCACGAGTGCGCCGCAAAGCATGTACCGCTTTTGTTGAAGGCAGTCGTAGAACTGGACAAAGGGGTTTGGCGGGAAGACACAATCGAAAACACGAATGTCCCTGGGATAGATGTACCAGACCTCCGTCCTGCTGCTCAGAAAGACGAAACTGAGCAGCGTCAACGCCAAGTGAGTTTTAGCGAACTTCAGACCGATTTCCTAGTCGGCCAGTTAAAGGACTATCGCGAAATGACGTTTGATTGCTTGGCACTGCTCGAACATCTCTTGCCCAACGGCAACTCAGGCGCTCAAGGCGAAATCGGCAAAATAGTCCTTAAGGAAATCCGCAAGAGGCTAAGTGGTGGGCTGGACGATATTTTTTACGAGATCGCAATGTGAGGGTAAGAGCGCCAGTTAGGGCAAAGTGGCGGGCAAAGTAGAAAACTGGCAGGATAAGCCATTGAAATTAAAGGACAAAAATAGCAAGCGAGAAGCGCAACGGATAACTAATCCAGTGCGCCCTCAGCTTCTGAGCCTCAAAGATGCAGCCAGCTACTTGGGTTTAAGCGATTGGGCGCTTCGGGAAAGGGTGTGGCAAGGGCATATTCCCTTTGTCCGCTTCCCTGGGGGAAAGAAGATGTTTTTCCATGCTCCTGATTTAGAACAGTTTATCGAGGACAATAAGGCACGCTATGTCTGAATG
>JBEKQE010000112.1:0-16171 GCA_049520035.1 Syntrophobacteraceae bacterium
CGATTATATATTTGTCCAGCTCGCCTACGATTTCAGCCGGTGTAAGGGTTTGTTGCATCAATCACAGCTCCTCGATCATGAATTCCCTGTTCGTGTAGACGCACATCGACGCGGCGATATTCATAGCCTCCTCGGCGATTTGGCGCGCCGAAAGGTCAGTATGCCGGTCCAGGGCACGGGCGGCCGCAAGCGCATAGGGCGCTCCGGAGCCAACCGCCGCAAACCCGTCGTCAGGTTCGATAACATCTCCGGTCCCGCTCAGGATGAAAGAATCCTTCGCGTCGGCAGCAAGAAGCAGCGCTTCCAGCCTGCGCAACGCCCGGTCCATTCGCCAATCCTTGGCAAGTTCAACCGAGGCGCGCTTAAGATTGCCGTTATACTGCTCGAGCTTGCCTTCCAGTCTCTCGAACAGCGTAAACGCATCGGCGGTCGATCCCGCAAAACCGGTCAGGATCTTGTCACGGTAAAGCCTGCGGATCTTCTTGGCCTGCTGCTTTACGATGGTATCACCCATCGTGACCTGCCCATCTCCAGCCATTACGACCTGGCCGCCCTTCCGTATGACGATTACGGTTGTGCCGCGCACGATAGAATCAGGCATAGGTTTTATTTTTTCTCCGTTGCACCTAATATAATCACATTGCCAAGCCCTATTTTTTTCTGCTCCTCGGATGTGATGCGTCGTAGACCTTCATTAGCTGGTCCATATTTACATGGGTATACCTCTGGGTCGTCGACAAACTTTCGTGCCCAAGCATCTCCTGAATGGCCCTGAGGTCGGCGCCCGCATTCAGAAGATGGGTGGCAAAGGTGTGTCTTAGCCCATGCGGACTCAAGCGTTGCCACAACCCGCATGCAATCAGCTCCGCCTTGAGTATTCTGGCGACGGATCGCGCCGTAAGTCTCCCTCCCCTCGAATTGAGAAAAAGGGCCTGCGAAGACGCCCTCGCCATCGGGAACTGAAACTTCAGGACCGTAAGGTAATACTGCACAGCGTCAAGCGCTTTCGTTCCGATCGGAATTATACGCTCTTTGCGGCCTTTGCCGCTCACGCGTACAAGGGCCTCAGCAAAAGCGACCCCCTCAAGATTCAGCTTGATCAGTTCGCTCACACGGATACCCGTCGAGTAGAGCAATTCGAACATGGCCCAGTTGCGGGCCTTTCTCCAGGAACTGCCTTGCCGGAGCGCGGTGCGAGAGAGGGTATCAAGAAAGTGAAAGACATCATCGACCTGGAGGAAGGAAGGCATTTTTTGCTTTATCCTGGGATGGCCAACCAGATCGGCAGGGTTCTCAGTGAAGATGCCGGCGCTGTTCAGATAACTGTAGAAGGAGCGCAAGGCGGATAGTTTACGAGCGCGGCTCGTTTTTTCAAGAGACTTGTAAACCGATGCCAGGTATCCCCGGATGATTTCCGGGCCAATCAACGTCAATTCCACAGCAGAGGACCCGACAAGGGTGGACACATATCCGGCGAACTGGCGCAGATCGCTTGCGTAAGCCCTGAGCGTCTCTTCGCTAAGATTTCGCTCGTAGCGCAGGTATTGGAGGAAAAGAGTCTGGGCGCGGTTCCAGGTGATGTTGTCCATCCGGGATTTTTCCTTTCAATTAAGGGCTCAGTTAGCACAGACTGCGAAAAAATCATAGAGGATTCGAGGACCGTCGTACTGATTGTTTCCCTCAGCGTATTGACTTTGCAGTACAATTGAAATAATTAGGGATGTTTTAAACAGAAAGGATGCAACATGAAAGAGGACGTCGCAAATGTTCGTACTTTCGCAATAATCTCTCACGGCGGAGCCGGCAAGACCTCCCTGGCTGAAGCCATGCTTTTCGATGCCGGCGCCACGACCAGGCTGGGCAAAGTGGACGAGAACAGTTCGATTCTGGACTTTGAGCCTGAAGAGGTCAAGCGCAAGACTACCATCAGCAGCTCGATTTATTCTTTCACCTGGAAAAAGCAACCATTCACACTGATTGACACGCCGGGCGACTTCAACTTCATTGCCGATACAAAGACTTCGATGCAAGGCGGCGACTCTGTTGTAGTGCTTGCCGACGCGGTTGACGGCGTACGTGTTCAGACCGAGAAAGTGTGGGAATTTGCCGGTGAATTCGGCCGGCCAAGGATGATCTTCATCAGCAAGATGGACCGCGAGCGGGCCGATTTCGCCAAAACGGTTCAGGACATTCAAGACAATTTCGGCAAAGCCTGTGTCCCTCTTCAGATTCCGATCGGCGCGGCTGAGAGCTTCAAAGGGGTTGTCGATATCCTGGGCGGCAAAGCATATGTATACGGACAGGGCGATAGCGGCAAATTCGACACAAAAGAAATGCCGGCCGAGCTTGCTGAGTTGGCCGCCCGATACAGGGAAGCCATCGTCGAGCATGTGGCCGAATCAAGTGATGAGCTTCTGGAAAAATACCTCGACACCGGCGAACTTTCTTCGGAAGAGATAAAAGGCGCCCTGCGGGCTTCCGTGATAGGCGGCAAACTCATTCCGATCGTTTGCGGCTCCGGCACCGCAAATATCGGCGTTCAGCCTTTGCTTGAGCTGATCGCTGAGTGCCTGCCCTCTCCACTGGACGCAGGCCCCGTCAAGGGCCGCTCAGTGAAGGGAGATGCGGAGTTGACAAGAGATCCGGATACCGGCGCCCCGTTTAGCTCCGTTGTAATCAAGACTGTGAGCGACCCGTATGCCGGCAGGCTTTCCATTTTGCGCATATTTTCCGGGACTCTTTCTCCCGATTCTACGGTTCTCAACGCCAACAAAGGTGTAAAGGAGCGCTTTGGCCAGCTTCTCAGGCTCAAGGGGAAAAACCAGGAACCGATTCAGACGGCCGGGCCCGGAGACATCGTTGCAGTCGCCAAACTCAAAGAGACCGTGACACAAGATACACTCTGCTCAGAGCGCGACCCGATCATCTTTCCATCCGTAGAGCTTCCTCCCGCCATCTACTCGCTGGCAGTCGAACCCAAGAGCAAAGGGGACGAGGAAAAGATTTTCTCCTCGCTATCCCGCCTCATGGAAGAAGATCTGACGCTCAAGCTCGACAGGAACGACGAAACCCGCGAGATGATCCTTTCAGGAATGGGCGAAATCCATATAGAGGCCATCGTTGACAAGCTCAGACGCAAGTTCGGAGTGGAAGTGAACCTAAAGCTGCCTAAGGTCGCATACAAGGAAACGATCAAAGGCAAGGTCCGCGTCCAGCACAAATACAAGAAGCAATCCGGCGGACGCGGCCAGTACGGCGACTGCACGATCGAAATGGAAGCGCTGCCAAGAGGCGAGGGGTTTCAGTTCTATGACAAGATCGTCGGCGGGGTGATCCCGAGGCAGTACATTCCAGCGGTGGAAAAGGGAATCGCCGAAGCCCTCCCGGAAGGGACACTGGCCGGATATCCGGTCGTGGACTTCAAGGTTGACCTGGTTGACGGCTCATACCATACGGTGGATTCATCGGAAATGGCCTTCAAGATTGCCGGGTCGATGGCTTTCAAAAAAGGCATGGCAGATGCCAAACCCACCCTGCTCGAACCCATTATGGAAATGGAAATCACTGTTCCCGACGATGCAATGGGCGATATCATCGGCGACCTCAATTCGAGGCGGGGCCGAGTGCTGGGGATGGAAAGCAAAGGAAACAAGCAGACCGTAAAAGCCCAGGTGCCTCTTGCCGAAGTGCTCAAATACGCGCCCGATCTACGGTCGATGACAGCAGGCCGAGGTATGTTCACCATGAGATTCTCCCACTATGAAGAAGTCCCGGGACCGCTTCAGGAGAAAATAATCGAGCTTGCCAAAAAGGAAAAAGAGGAAAAATAAGCTTTTTTGAGGGCGGGCATAAAGCCCGCTCGGACGAAGCACGAAGCTGGGAGCAAGAAGCGGCAATGGTTACTTCGCTTCCCACTTCTTGCTGAAACCTGCTTCCTGCCTTCCTGTGAGAAACCTCTGCTCAATATGCTCAGCTTCTCGGGAACGGGGTGAAATCTGCCCGATAGAATCCGATCGCACTTCAGGGTAATCCACCGCCGCAGGAGCTTTTATGACATCCGGAAATCAAATCAAAGGATTCTCAGGGGTACTTGATCGGGTCCGGTTGATTGACCTTGTTCAGGTCGCCTCCATTGGGGAGCAGAGCGCCGACCTTGAAATCCATTCGGCAATGGGCTACGGCCTGATAAACATCAGGTCCGGGCAGATCGGTCATTGCGAAACCGGCCCCATTTGCGGTGAGGAAGCTTTGCGCCTGATTTTCTCCTGGCCGGGCGGGTATTTTGAGTTCAAACCCGAAGATGACGAAATCCGACAAAGCATTCAAAAGACATGGGAACAACTCCTGATCGAATCGATCCTCCACCGTATCGAAGCGGACCCGGATTCAACGGAAGCCGAAAACAATTTTTCCGGCCAAATCAAGGGAATGGACCTTTTGGAACTCGTTGCACTTGCCTGTCTCTCAAAGGCGGACAGAGTTTTGAGGGTAAAAGCGGAAGGGCATGGCGGCGCGGTATTTTTCAATGAAAGAGGAATATACCATGTAGAATACGGGGCAAACAGGGGTGAGAGCGCATTCAGCCAAATGGCGCTGGCGGAAACGGGAACATTTGAGTCCTTCCGTCCTGAGGGAGATGAGCCTGTCACCATCGAACGCCCATGGGACGACCTCCTGGTCGAGGCGAAGCGCCATCGGGATGAGAATCGGGCTGGAGCGCACCGGGGCAGCATTACGAACTTTCTTCAGCAAGTCCAGAGGATGAAGGTCGCCGGGAAAATACGCCTGGCAATCGCGGGAAACAAGGAGGTAAGAATGATGCTTGCCCGGGACAGCAACAAGACAGTTCAACTCGCCGTTATGGACAACCCAAAGCTCAGCGAATTCGAGGTTACACTTATGGCCTCATCCAGGTCTGCAGACGAGGGAGTGTTGCGAAAGATTGCCGCCAGCAGGGAATGGATGCGGCTCCATCAGGTCAGGGCGGCGCTCGTCAACAATCCGAAATGCCCGCTTCGGATAGCCGGCAAACTGCTGGAAACGCTCGGCCATCAAGACTGGAAGCGAATAGCTGCGAACAGGTCCGTTGCATCCGCGGTCCGCGCAAACGCAAAACGGCTTTTGAGCCAAAAAACTTGACGGCTGGTTTGGAAAGAAGGTTATGTTTTCCAGAAAAACTGCAGTTGTGACGATCAGCGACCGGGGCTCGCGGGGGGAGCGCGAGGACCGATCCGGGCAGGTCCTGGTGGACAGGCTTGTCGCCGAGGGGTTTGAAGTATGTTTTAAGACCGTTGTTCCAGACGAATACGAAGAGATCCGAAATGTGCTTACCGATCTATCGGACGTCGAAAAAGCGGCCCTTATTCTTACAACCGGCGGTACCGGGGTTGCGCCGCGCGACGTTACTCCCGAGGCTACTTTTTCGGTTATCGAAAAGGCGGTTCCCGGATTGGCCGAGGCCATGCGGGCCGCCAGCCTGCAAAAGACCCCTCATGCGATGATCTCCAGGGCGGTAGCAGGCATCCGCGGCAAAACTCTCATCGTCAATCTTCCGGGGAGCCCGAAAGGCGCTATCGAAAACCTGGAAACGATCCTCCCGGCCCTGCCTCACGCGCTGGACAAAATACAGGGGGACCCGTCCGACTGCGCACAGGGTTGATAATGCCGGGGACGAAACCATACAGGAGGGAGACACTAACACTTATAGGTCGGGCAACCGTGCGCAGTATATTTTCTTCAAAGAAATTGTTGTTTGGACTCTAAGGGATGTCAGAAAATGACCCTGCCTTTGGCCGAACCTCCCGTAATGGCCTCTTTTTTGCCGCGATATTCCTTCTCAATGGCCTTGATGCGGTCGTGGACGGCGAATACACGCGATTCGGCTTCTTCGACGATTTTGAGTTGCTGGAGGACAACGAGCGATTTGAGAAATTCCGTTTCGCCTTGCCTGTGAAGCAAATAGAATTCGGCGCCAAGCCGCGATCTTCTCTCATAGAGGTTGCTTTGGGTTTTGCGGAGCCTGAATTTTTGAATCCTGATTTTCACAAACTTCATTACCCATACCCAGGCGAGCCTGACCCATTTCAGAATCAGGCGGGATACTTTCTCCACGATGTCACTCGCCTCCATTTTTCCCCCCTTCGCGCAGGTCCCAACCTGTTACGGACTCCAGTTTGTCAAACATTTTTTGCCTGTGGCTTCCAGGCCAGTACACTCTTGAGCATTCCGGACACTTGCGGAAATCCGAAGCTGTCTCGAGAACATAATCCGGAACAGCGCCAAAGGCCGCCCGCCTCGGTATCTGAAGCAACCCTGCATTGCAGAGACTGCATCTTGAAAACGGCCGCAATTCGTCAATACCTATGCTCAGCGAGGATATCAATTCTTTCAACTGCTCGATCTGATGATCGTTGCGAATGAAGAGGACGCCCTCAATATCTCGGAATTTCTCTCTGCGGGTAACTGGAATGATCCCTTCGGAAAGCAGGGAATCAACCCGGACACGGTCATCAAGCGGCATCGAAGGAGCGTCGAATCCAAGCACCCGGAGCCATTTTCCCAGCTTGCCCAGCATTATGTCCACAGCGAAGCGCTTTCCCGGATATCCCGCTCTGCTCATTTTATCTTGTCCAGGTCCACCTTTGGCACATCGGGCAGGCAGGGCATGTAAAATACCGAGGGCTGGAATTGTGGAGCGGACTTTAGCTCTTCCACAAGAATTTCCATATTCCATTCACCCGAGGAAATTCGAATTTTGCCGGGCACTGCTTCTTTTGTGAGCCCAACGGGCGGATCATAGGAAACGCGCCCCTCGAACTCAGCGTTGCGAACGAATATATCTTCAAGAGCGAGCGAGCCGGCAGAGATGCGCCATTCGAAATAATTTCCCTCGCTGTCTGAAATCAGGCGCCACCCACCAACGTCAGAGCGGATCTCGATGTGTTCGAATTGTTCGGTAGGGACCGAAGCGGTAAGCGCGCAGCGAAAGAGATCGACCGGCAGGCCGGCCCCCAGGAACTCGTGAGTAAGGGTTTCAGGACGCTGCGCCGTGAAGATCACCTTTTCAGAAGGAATCAGAAGGGCCGGCCCTGTTTCGTTGGACACATAAAGGGCGGCCGTCTGGCCGAGCGGAGTGAACGTTTCGAACCTGACAAAACTTCGCCCTTTTACGAAAACAAGCGCGCGCGAGCTGAATTTCGACGTTTTGCTGTCAACCCTGAGCCGGAATTTGCATTGGTAATCGCGCCAGAAATCTGATCTTTCTTTCAGTTTGGCGATATCGAAAGATTGAGCGGCAGGTTTTCCCGATACGACGGGAAGTTTTTCAAGCGTGCGAGCGCAACCCCATGAAATCACCATGAGGAGCAGAAGGCAAAAAAGCGCCAAAGACCGGGGCGCGTTGACAAAAAGCCTCCCCGTCAATCCCCATCGACACGACTCTGGAGTGCTGAATCCGGAGGCTTGCCGTGCCGGCAAAGGTCTGGGATAAGTTTCCATAGAATTGAACTCGGATTGGAACTGAGAGCTTACGGCAATTTTATGGCGTCGAGCTTTGCCTTTATTTTTCCGGGTTCCGAGTGATTGTACTGAATCGCTTTCTGGTAGGCTTCAGTGGCCTTCGCCTTCCTGCCAAGCTCCACGTAGACGTCTCCGAGATGCTCAAGAATGACTGGATCATCCGGCACCCGCTTTATTGCCTCGAGCAACGTATCCAGGGCCTTCTTGTGCTTACCCATCTTGAAATAGACCCAGCCGAGGCTGTCCATGATATAGCCATCATCAGGTGAAATATCGAGGGCTTGAGTTATCATTTCCTTGGCGCTGGCAAGGTTTGTTCCCATTTCAGCGTAGCAGTAGCCGATGTAGTTAAGGGCATTGGCATTCTTCGGATCAATGGCCAGAATTCTGCGCATTGTCTCGACAGCTTCTTCCTTCTTGCCCATTTTGTCCATAACGATGCCTTTGCGGAAAAGCAATTCCGTATCGTTGGGCAGCTTTTCCAGGCCGCGATCCAGGGCTTTCATTGACTCTTGGTACTGGTTGGCCTCTTCGTATATGATTGCCAGATACAGATAGAGGTCGCTCACATCGGGGCTCTTGGCGATCGCCTCGTTCAGGACCTTAGCGCCGCTCGCAGGATCTTTGATTTTTGCAAAAACCATGGCCAAGCGCGACTGCGCTGCATTCCACATGGGGCTGGCCTGGGAAATCAGGCGAAAGTTCCGTATTGCCTGTTCATAATCAAGCTTTTCTTCGTATGTGGTCGCCAGATAATAGAGGGCCTGATCGTATCGGGGGTCTTCCTTTAGCAGGCCCGTAAACTCACTTATGGCGTCTTCATAGTTTTTTTGCTGGAGGCGGATGATGCCGATCTTAAGCTGGCTCTCCAAGTCTTTGCGGTTGATCTTGAGCAACTGGTTAAACTGCCGAATTGCGTCCTCGGCCCTGCCCTCCCGCATGTAAAGGTTACCAAGTCTGGTCCGGGCTTGCACGCTTGCCGGATTACCTGAAAGAATCCTGACATAGGTCTTTTCAGCCTCACGCGGACGGTCGGTCACTTCGAAAATATAGGCCAGATCGAGCAGCCCGTTCTCAAAACGAGGCTCTACGGCAAGAAGTTCCCTGAAGATCTGCTCCGCCTGGCCGTAATATTTCATATCCAGGAAAATCCGCGCCTTGTAATAGAGGGAGATGGGGTTGTCGGGGACCACCTCTTTGAGCTGATCGAAAATCTCAACGGCCTCATCGACACGTTTTTCCTGGGCATACAGGGCGCCCAGCAGCAGATAGGCGTCCTCCTCCGCGGGGTTGATCTCGATGACCCGCCTGTATGCCTCAATAGCCGGCCCGATCTGCCCTTTGCTCGCGTAGAGCTGACCCAGCAGCAGGTATGAAGGCGCGTAATCAGGGGCAGACTGGATGGACTGTTCGGCAAGTTTGAGCGCGGAGTCTATGTTGCCCTGACGCAGGTAGATCAGGGCGAGTTCGGTCAGTAGTATCGGCGACCGCGGATCAATCTGCAAAGCCTTCTCGTAAGCTTCTATTGCCTTGTCGAACTGCTTTTCGTTAACATATCTCTGTGCAGCCATGTACTCATAATAAACTTGAGCCCGCGCGCTTGGAGCACCCGGTGGGGCAGAGCCGAGGGGACCTGACGGGGTTAGCGTTTGAGTGCAACCTGAAATGACAAACAAGAGACAAAATAGCAAACGCATAGAAATCATTTAAAAGATTAATCCTCCTATTGAAGCGGGCCGAAAAAAACAGTAAGAAAACTCCGTACAGCTTTTGAGAACTAACATGATTATGGTTTTTCAGTCAATGAATTCCCCTTCGTAACCGGGGAAAGAGCACAAAGAGTTAAAACACGACGGTCAGGAATTTTCAAGCATGACACAAAATGCATATCCCAAGCTCCGGAATGGACTCGAAGCGCATCCAATAGAACATTCCGGGGAAAAAATGTTCCTCCTTCGAGACCGGATCGGCTATGCGCCGGAAAGCCTGGTCTTTCCTCCCCCCGTTGTCTCAATTTTAGCCAACATGAACGGCAGCAATTCTCTCAGGGACCTGCAGGCTGATTTCATGAGGCAAACGGGCCAGTTGATCTATATGGAGGATTTGCAAAATCTGGTGCAAACTCTCGATGAACACCTCTTCCTGGATAATGACCGCTTCCGAAGCCTCGCGGCAAAAGAGATCTCCGAATTTCTTGGCAGCCCCGTGCGAAAGATGCGCCACGCCGGGGTAAGCTACCCGACAAACCCCGAAGAGCTCCGAAAAAGACTCTACTCCTTTTTCAGTCCCGAAAACGGTGGACCGTCCTTTCCCGATGCCGCAGGCGCACACGCCGGGAAAATAGTTGGCCTTGTGGCGCCGCATATCGATCTCAACGCGGGTGGGACCTGTTTTGCCCACGCCTACAGGTCGGCTGCCGAAGCGCTGGCGCCCGAAACCTGGATAGTGTTGGGAACGGGACACGATTTTGTAGAAAACTGCTTCGCACTGACTATTAAGGATTTCGAAACGCCACTCGGTGGGGTTCGATGCGATACCGAGATCTGCGATGAACTGCTGCGCCGCACACCGTTTGACATCCGCGCAAGTGAATATAATCATCGGACGGAGCATACGATAGAATTTCAGGCAGTATTTCTTTCTTACCTGCAACCGCAAGCGCGCATAGTTCCGATTTTGTGCTCTTTCGGGCACGAGGAATGGAGATCGTGCAAAGGTCTCGTCGATGATTTCGCCCGAAATCTTGCGGAGCTTGTTTTCGGAGAGAAGTATTCGGTCGGGCTTATTGCAAGTGTGGATCTGGCTCATGTCGGCCCCCGCTATGGCGACCGGTACAAGCCGCATAAGGCAACGATCGATGAGAATCTTTCATCGGACGCTTCTCTTTTGAAACTGCTCGAGCAATGCCGCGCTGACGATTTCATCAATCAGATCAATCTGGACGCAAACAGCAGGAAAATATGCGGGGTCGCGCCTCTTTATACGATGGCAAAGGCTCTCGAAGGGCGCGTCCATGGAAGCACCCTGCGCCAATCTCATGCGATTGTTGATGAGCAAGGCTCGTTTGTGACCTTCGCGAGCATGGCTTTTTACAAGGACTGAGACAAAGAGATTCAATGCAAAACAACAATTGCGGTCTAACCGTTGCGGTTGAAACACTGGGCTGTAAGGTAAACCAGTATGAAACCTCATATTTTCTTGAAGTCTTGAAGCAGGCGGGTTACAGGCCCGTGCCTTTTGCAGAGCGTGCGGACATTTATATCATCCACAGTTGTGCGGTGACAGCCAAAGCGGGGTCCCAGACACGGCAGTTGCTCAGAAGGGCGCGGCGCACCAATCCGGACGCCACGGTCGTGGCAGCGGGATGCTACGCTCAATTGGAGGGTGATAGGATAGCGAACGAAAGGCTGGCGACGCACATTCTCGGAAATCCTGGGAAATTCAACTTCTTAGAGTGGTTGAACCGGCCCGGTAGCTTTGAACAGCCATGCCTTGCGCTTGATCGGGCGCCCCATTCCTGCTCCGAATTTGAAATTCTTCCGATATCGCGTATGCATACCGGCCGAACGAGGGCTATGCTGAAAATTCAGGACGGGTGTGATTCCTTTTGCTCTTACTGTGTGGTGCCGCACGTTCGCGGGAGGAGCCGCAGCCTTCCCGCCGGCCTGGTCCAGGTCCAGATGGAGGAACTGATCGGTGCGGGATACCAGGAAATCGTGCTTACCGGCATCCATCTGGGAAAGTGGGGCAAAGACCTCGATCCGCCACTCAGCTTGTCGCATTTGCTCGAGAAGATGAACTCGAACCACCATCCGGCGCGCCTTCGCCTTAGTTCGCTGGAGCCCGAGGAATGCGATTCCGGATTGCTCAGCGTGATTTCGTCCGCTGCCTGGATTTGCCGTCACTTCCATATTCCCCTGCAAAGCGGAGACCCCGAAATCCTGGCCCGAATGCGCCGTCCGTATAATCCTCAATATTTCGCCGAACTTGTGGCCCAAATCCATGCCGATTTCCCCGATGCGGCAATCGGGACCGATGTGCTGACGGGATTTCCGGGGGAGAGCGAAAAACAGTTTGAAAACACGCTCAAGTTTATTGAGGGCCTGCCTTTGAGCTACCTTCATGTATTCCCGTTTTCGCCACGTCCAGGCGCTCCCGCTGCCAAGTTTCCCGGCCGCATACAGGGAAGGGAGCTAAAGCGGCGCGCAGCCGTTCTGCAGGCCCTTAGCAGGCGAAAAAAGCGCGCTTTCCGGGAGAAATTCATCGGGCAACGCCTGGAGGTCCTTATTGAAACCGAGATTCAACCCGGCTTGTGGGATGGGCTTTCGAACAACTATATAAGAGTGCTGTTCCCTCCGAGCGAAGGCAGTTGCCCTGGAAAGCTGACATGGGTGAAGGCAACCGGGTTCAGGAGTGAAAATCTCGAAGGGGCGCCGATTTGGTCATTCACTGAACATGAAGAATTTCACCAGATGCATCTCAGGCGGGTTTTGCCCTGAAAACGGGCGCATTTCAAGATCATAGTCCCGCAAAATGGGGGTGAGGTAAGCCTGCGCAAGAGATTTTCTTTCTCTGTCGGGCACAGACCGGTCAACCCAGTCCATGACCGCCCTGTCGATGGCGTGAGGCTGAAGAAGAGAGAATACTTCCGGCCAGGCCGCACGGGCAAGAGGCGCAGCCCTCCATTTCCCGGAAATCAAGGAGTTCGCCGCCGCGGTCAGCACCATCACCCCCAGGGTAATATCTTCCGGGGCCCGGACCTGCCCATCAGTCCACAGTCTTTGCCCCGGCTCCCTTGTGTGAGCGCTCAGCAACTGATAGAGGTCCCCGGCGCAGGTGATCACGTCCACAATATGACTGCCTCTGGCGAGGTCCTGAGGGGTCCTGAAGAAATCGTATGCAGGCAAAACACCCGGAGCACTCCCGCCGGGTCTGCTCTTCAGTATCCTGGGGGTCCTTGCTAAAAGCTCCTCCGCAGCATCGAACCACTCCCCGTCGATACACTTTATGCCTGCCGTGCATTGGCTCAACCAGCCACTCTGAGCTATCGACTGAAGCCGTCCCCTGATCTTGGCGACTTCGGCCTGTGCGAGTCTGAAAAGATGCTCCAGGAAGTTGTCGCAAAGGATTTCCACCGCCTTTTCGATATTAGCTCCGGACCGCGACTCCAGCCCCAGATTGACGTAGGCCAGTGCCTTTTCGGCCGCCAGCCGGAGGGCTTCGGCATTATCCGGAGAAAGCCGGTCGGCAACGATCACCTTATTTGCAAGGGCGGCCATCTCGAACTGGAGGATTTCAAGCAGACCCGGATCTTCGATCCGGCTTACGACCCCGGCAAACAGGTCGCCCTTGGAAAGAAGGGCCAGAGCAAAAGAAGGAATGGGCCGATCATGATCTGCTTTTCGCGGCGCCTTTTTCAGCGCAAATTCATCAGGTCCAATTGACCTGTAAATTTCCAGCGCATCGTAAAAATCGGGAATGGCATGATCCTCCAGCCTGGCACGATGAAAATGGTAGGCGCTTTCCTCCACTTCCGGGGTGGACGCATAAAGGACGCTGTTCATCAGCTCCCTGAAAAAACCGTAGTTTGTTTCGAAAATCGTGGTGAGCAGATGGGTTATAAGGTCATCGTACTGTGGATATCTCGATTCCCAAAAATGGAGGTCATCGAGCGTCTTCGGCGGCAGTTTTTCGGCCGCCTCGACAAGATCTATATCCTCAGGAGCAATATCGACCACGATCCATCGTTTAAAAAGAGACACCAGCAGCTCGAAATCCGCACTGGAGAGCCATTCGAGCAGTTTGGACCCGCCGGCTCTCCGGAGCCGCTCGATCCAGGTCAAGGCTTTTGCGGGTTCCACTGTGTCCTTGCGCCACCAGTCGATGTCGAAGAGATGATTCATTTGCTCGATACTGGCCAGGGCAAGAAGCGGCAAAGAATCGTCAGCACCGATTTCCACCACGGTGTAGAAAAAGTCGTTTACATCCAGTGCGGCAACCACCGATTGCGCGTCGGGTCTTTCAACAATCAGCTTCAACCGTTTCTTCGCGGGAAGGCCCATCAGTTCCCGCGCAAGCTGAACAGGTTTTCGCTTGTGTAGAGTAGAGATGTGACGCGGTGGCGTTAGGTTCCGCATATCCGTTGCCGCCCCTTTCGTTCGGCGATGCCTCACTAGCTTAACCGTGACTCCGTTTTCACATCCCCCTCATCGAACCGGACATGCGCTGCTAACGCATCCGGCTCTCGGACAGAACATCATGCCTTCGCCCACGGAAAGCTTTTCGGAAGTATCGGCAGGCGGATGAGTCTCAAATGCTTGTACAGATACTCATCGGGGTAGCGCTCGTTACCCTTGCCGCTCTGTTTATGCTTCTTGCAAAGCCACCGGCGGAGCCGATTCGTGGTGTACCAATCTATGAACCGATAGGCGGACGTAACCGGGCCATAACGGAAATAGTTGGCCCATCCTCCGAGCTTTCGATTCAATCGGGTCACCAGCTCTTCGGCGTCGAGCCATGTCGAGGTTCTACACGTCTCGACATGCACCGCTTCGATCATGCGCTTGATGCTCTTCTTCGACGGGCGGGCACCTATATAAGCCCTCCCGGTCTTCCGCGAGTAGCACAGGCCGAAGGTGTATCCCAAGGAGTCGAATTTGCCGTCCGGTTTCGGAATGTAGACCCTTCTTACCGCGTCGGGGCGGTATGTTCCCTCTTGGATCTCTTGCGCCAATTCCCCGAGCCATCGCTCCCGTCCATACGCCTCGATATCGTCGAACCTCAGACCGTCCACCCCCCGTGCGCCCTTATTGGCTCGGCAACAGGCGTAGGCGTGCCTCAGCACGTCCATTCGATATATCTTATCGTACAGCGCATAAAAGCGAAATCCCGGTTCTTCCTTCGCTTTCGCATGTAACGCCGTCTGCAGCTTCTGAACACTAATCGGAGTTGCCAGGTTTCCCAATCTCCCGTCCTTCGCCACTTTCAACGTCAGTTCTGAACTGAGGTCCCTTCCCTCCACCGGCGTTACCCGGCTTCCCCGGTACTACGAACCTCTCCGCCACCCCATTGCGCCCGGCCTGTCCGTCACCGGCATCCGGTTGGTCTTCGCGCCCGACCACGCCATGGGGCTTCCCTTGTTGCATCGGTCTTCCTCTTGTATGCATGCTGTCGCCAATACCCCGGCGGAACCACAGGGTGCTCGGTTCGCTCTCTTCCCCTCTGGCTGCGGCCTTCCCCGTTGTTGTGGCAGGTCGGCTTCCGCATCGGACCTTTCGAGGCCTGCGCGACGTTCACTCGCGTTACGGCCTGCACACTCGCCAGATCACTTTCATGACCCTCTACATCGGGGGCTTCAGACGTTTCGTTGCCTCCGCGCCTGCCCCGATTGCTACCGGCTGAAGCGAAAGCTGCCGGGCGGGATTCGCACCCTCTGAAAGACCATGCCTTCGCACGGCGCACACAACCATTTGTCCACTTTTTCTCTCCCAAAATATCCCCTAATATCGCATTGTTATATCGGAGTTGTATCTCATTGGCCCAGCCAGACAACGCGAACATGCCATGTTCAGGGTCAATTGTTGTATCTCCCTCTGGTGGAGTGACAACGATGTCTCCATCAAGAAGCCCCAGAAGAAGGCGCCGTTTCTCGGCGAGGGGTAGATCTATGACCGTGAAATGTAACTCTCGGATAAGGTCTATTTTGGAAGCGAACTCAGTGAATTGCTTTTCGTTGTCTCGGAGCCGGGTCACACGGCCCAGTTCGGCAAGGGAACTAATAAATCTGTTGGCTGAAATAGATTCGAGTTCCGTGGGTTCCAAATGTTGGCAGCAAACCTTGGCAGCATTACCCACTGCTGCTTTTACCATATCAGCCAGGAGTAACGATCCGCCGGGTTGAGTGAGTATCCGAGTCCCAGTAAGCAATTTCCAGTTCGAGGTGGTAGAATTTGTTGCCGGTACCGGCACAAGCAATCGGTCAATGCTCGCGTCTCCAGCCACGACAATGCTCGGGAAACCACTGGGCATAACGTTTTCTCCTTTCAACGAAGATGGACTTACTTATCTCTGATTGAAGCCTATAGCCTGGATAGATGTGAATCGATCCCCATTTTCTCAATATTCTGTTAAGCCTGATCTTCCGGCATCTCCGTCAGGGATGCAATCAGGATATACTCGCGTTGTACCTTTTCGGCCCCAATGTATGCCCACTGAGTGACCAGAGACTATACCATGAGTGAGCAAAATCGTGATGGTATTTTGAGGACTTCTTAACACTACTACGTTAAGTGTCTATGGGGAACGTGATAAATGGCCATAATTTATTTTTCTATGGCAAATCGGGCATGTTCCCAACCAACACGCTATCAGGCCCTGCATCTGCCTCCTCACTTTCGGGAGGGTCAACCGAGAAGTTTTTTTTAATGCGTAAGGTTTCAAGCAAGAGAAACCCGTACGCCAGCATGGTCATGGTGACATGGTGATGCCATCCCAGGTAGCTTCTTCCTTCATAGTGGTCGAGTCCCAATTCTTCTTTGAGCTGCTGATAACTCTGCTCGATCCGCCACCTTACCTTGGCAAAAAAGACAAGTCGGCTAATTCCCGTTTGAGCAGGCAGATTGGAGAACCAATACTTCATGGGCGCAGGCTCCCC
>JBEKQE010000113.1:0-16156 GCA_049520035.1 Syntrophobacteraceae bacterium
CTACTCCCTCCGCCAGCGAAAATATTCAGGAGAGATGGCCGAGTCGGCTGAAGGCGCTCGCCTGCTAAGCGAGTGTAGGGTGTAAAGCTCTACCGAGGGTTCGAATCCCTCTCTCTCCGCCAGGAAACGATTTAGGGGCATTGCTGATATTTTGGCAACCCCCCTTATTTATTGCGTGAGACTAAGAATGATACCATTTTTTTCAACTGGATGGGACGGAAAGGACCTGGAGCCAGATCGTTCATTGAAGGCTAACAGGAACTGGATTCAGTCAGGACTACATGTGCGTACAGATTGGCTTTCAATCTCACTTTTCCATCTCGCCACTTCTCCGTAGTTTCCCCATCTTCCCTCAAAAAGGGTACGGAAGGGGTACGGTTTTCGGGATTATTCCGTGGGCAGAAGCAGGTCCTGTTCGATGGAGATTAATGTAAAGCCATAAGGTAGGGTTCAGTGAGGATGTCTGATGCCTTAGGCCACTCCCCGCTCCGTGAGGCAACTATTTGTTTGTTATGAGAGCAGGAACCCTACCCCGAGTTGGGCTACCAGGCTGAAAAGCAGGCACCATAATCAATTATGATCGAGCCGTGGATTTCGGGTTCAGCACGTGGGAAGTCTCCCCCGCTGACCTCTTGAACTTCAACTCATACTGTTCCTTAAATACCTGAAGTGCAGCTTCGTGAATCTGCTGCTGGTATTTCTGGGGACAAAAGACATGGCCTCTCCATTTGTAGTTCTTAAACTGTTCGCCCCAATAATGAATCGGAAAGAGATCGCTCACCTTTCTGAGGGATTTGTTTGCAGTACGAACGAAGGTCCTGTCTGCTTCTCCAAAAGATGGGTCTGAAGGCAGGTATACCCATACGTCGCGAACACCGATTGTGTCCTCAAGATGAGCGGCCCGCAAGATTGCTGATGCTAATTCCCGCTTCGCTTGGTAGGTTGAAGCGCCTCGCTGGTTAAGCTTGCGCACTTGCATAAACCCATCGTTACATCCAGGGGCAACAGTATCATGGCTAATAGTTAGAGCCCTGACAAGAAAGCGCCGATACCTGATGTCATGCAGGCTTCTGTGAAGAGAATCATTTTGTGGGCGCATCAGTGCCTTCGCAAAAAAAACTTCATCCGTCAACCACAGATAATCGGTAGCCCGATTGAGATCCAATTTGCGTCCCGAAATTGTGAAGTGGATGCTGTCGGGTTTTTCTTTAGCCTCCTCAATAATGGCCTGGAACATCTTTTCAGCAGCTCTAACCTTTGGGTGTTGGTAAACAATAGCAAACAGGTTGATTTTACTAAACAGAATCTGTTCCAGTGGAGTCACACTGGCCTGATGTAGTGTCAGTACCTTATCGCCATCAGTGGTCTTTCCTACTTTACAGGAGGACCAGAGTCTGTCTAGGTCCAACCCTACTGGAAGGCCGCTGTAGTGCGCATCACGAAAAATATAATCCAGCTTATCTGCATCGAAAGGTCCGTTTATTACCTGGGTTTCAAAATGTTTTTTCTTTCCCGAACTTTGAGCAGGCTTACCAATAATCCAATTGGAAGCCATCTCATTGTCAAGATCAATCTTGTAATGTGCCTCAATTTCTTCAATAAGTTCTTTAACCGGTTCGGACCTCAGAATAAGGGCGCTAAGAGCTTCATGGGGATGACATTTTGGAAAGACATCGCTCTTAAAGAATGCAGTCATATCAGCACAGGATTCATAGAGATCCTCGCTTATATGGCTGAAGCAAGAGTGACCGCAATCATGAAAAAGAGCGGCAAGGCGGAGGCTTCGTATAGTTGTTGGTTTAAATGGCTTATTTGACGGATACTGGCTGTTTACAGCGTCAATTAATCGTTGAGCTTGCTGGACGACACCAAGAGTATGCTCGAAGCGGTTATGATTGCAACCTGGGAAGACGTACGAAACAAGAGATGTCTGGTGAACCTGCCGAAGCCTCTGTAAAAGCGGAAGATCCAGTAAAGCAACCTCCCAAGGTTCGAGTTTAATTGTTCCCCAGAGAGGGTCGTGGATGATCTTAGGATCTTTGGGAAATGGTCTGCGATATTCCGTGTTTCCTGCAAATTCCTGAGCAAACCCTGCAATATCCTTGGAAAAATTTTCAAGGATGCTCACATCGGTAGCCGTCATTACCGCCTTCCACGTGCGAGTTGTTCAAACTCTCTTGCGGCAGCTTCTATTTCTTCTTCTTCGATTCCAGCATCAGCAAGAATACCTTTTGAAAACTTATCGTAGCTGCTTACGAGAGGGTTTTCAAATCTATAATATCTCGGCGCTAGGTTCTGGCGTGAGATAAGGCCGGCCGCATCCAAGTTGGAAAGCGCCTGGTCTAGTTGCGTACTCTCAGGAAAATGTTCTCTCTCCCTGAACGAAAATACATCCATCAACTTAGGGTGACCTTGCTTCATCTTATAAAAAACTCGATGCAAGGTCTCTCTGTCTGCGGTTATTTTTTTATCATGGCCCTTCTGGACCTTCTTGATATGGTAGAATATACCAACGATAATATCCTCTGCTGTCATGGGCATGCGCATGGCTTCCCCCAATCTTGTGCCTACGATGTCCTTCTCACATTTTGCACTTGCTCGCACATCAATTCACTTCTCTTATATTTCGAGTGGAATCGATTGCAAGTACCGCCATGATGCTAAATGAATTCTAAACAGGTGCTCTCAAAACGATGAAAACGAAATACATTCCGGTTCAACCCTGACACATCTAAGCGGCCAAAGAACCCTACGGTTGCAATGTTCACGTTAATCACGGTTATACAGAAAACAACTTGACAAAGGGTGAGTTTTGTGCTTGCCGCAAAAGATCTCCATGGCGCAGCCATAGCACGGCATTCCTGAGCTGTCAAGATTAAAAAATATTAAAAAATATTATTAAAAAATATTATGAGACATCATGCAGGATCAGGTCGTTTCATCAGCACCGCCTGCAAATTCAGTTAGCGTTTATTTATCTTTTTCTGATTGGATTTTGGCACACACGGAGATACCGTGCAAAACGGCAATCAGAAGTGGCAATAGAAGCGGCAATAGAAACGGAAACCAGAAGCGGCAATAGAAACGGAAACCAGAAGCGGCAAAAGACAGGCAACTAAGAAACTTTGGGTCCAAGGGACGACGAGATCCATTGAGACTGATGCCTGCTGAGGGGGTGTAGGGTATAAAGCGCTACCGAGGGTTCGAATCCCTCTCTCTCCGTCACCAGAAAAGCAAAAAGCCCGAGCCCGGCAAGCCGGATCTCGGGCTTTTTGCTTTTGCAAATCTGGGAGATTGTGCGTCTTCCGTATCCTCTTGAGAACATTTCAAATTAAAAACGGCAGGTGTTGAACCCCACCGTGGCGAAGTCGAGGACTATACAGATATGGAGTGCCCGAGAGGAGCCTGCAAGACCCTTGTATAAAAGGTGGCCGCAGTTTTTATATCCATTTCCTGTCTCCCTCAATAAAGTGCGAATGGATCCCGAATCTGTGTCTGAAGTGAATCTTGCATCTGGGATTTCGCGCCAGCAGTTTCCGGTTACTCCAGTATTTACTTAGGAAAAGGGATTTTGCGCTGCAAAGGACGTCGCAGACTTAGACGAACGACTCCGCGCACCGAAGACCGTATTCTACGTAGCTCAACCCCTAAAGTGAAGTTTTGTAGCCCGTGGATGTCCGTTGGCATCAAGAAATTCAGAGTTCCCTTGATCTCTCCGATTCTGTTTATTTCAGTCGCAAAGGCGAACAACTTTTCAATCTGCTCGTCTACCCGGCGAAGATCTGGACGGCGATACAAAGGCTTAGCAGGAAGCTCCGCTAGATCCGAGATGACAAGCTGTGAATAATGCCGACTTATCAGCTCAAGCGCGGGGTGATCAGGAGTTGGAGGTTGACTATGGATGGAATGCGGTGTGGCGGTTTCGATCAGCATCAAACCCTTTTCGAAACCACCTCGGCGTTTCTCTTTCTTTTCCCGTTCTGCCTCGATATCGCTGGTACTTACTCCTAGCTCTCGACACAATGCTCTCACCACCTCTTGAAGGTCGGCGAGTTCGCCGATGAGGTCCGGTCCTGATTTCGCGTCCAGCGCCTCAAATGCTTCTTCAACGAGTTTCTGTCGCAAAGCATCTACCAGAGCATCGCCAACCAAATGCAGGGTTTTAGTACGCTCTCCACGCGCTTCGATCAGAGCCGGGATCTTGTCGCGGACTATCTTATAATACGCATCGATGTCTTCGTCAGCACCGAATAGGTCGATGCATTCGACCTGAACTCCGCCTCTCTGAAGAACATAGTAGACATGCGAAAGTATTCCGCCAGATAACTCGACCACCAAATTGTTAGCTGACGCCAAGTCAGCCAGCTCTTCGGCAAATTTGAGATTCCTAATCAGTTCTTGATCTACCGGCTCGACAACGACGCGTTCAATGAGTCTCGCCGATTGAAGGTCCTGCTTAAGCCGATCCCAGTCACCGACTCTCTTTATGATAAAATCTTTGGCACTCGTGCGCTTCCGTCGGGGAGCCGCGTTGGGCTTGCCAGTCAACTCTGATTTGCTATGGAACCACGGCAGTACCTTGTGCTCAGTTGCTTGAGGGTGGTTATCAATGAACCACATGAGGGCAACAGCATGCTTCTGGTTTTCAGCCACTCGCCTAGTTGTATATGCGATTTCGAAAAGCCATTTACTGCTAGTTATGCTGCTTCGCCAGACATATCGATCTGCCGTTTGGTAACGTTTCCAGTGGCCATGCTCGTCCGGAGCAAAAAACGTTCCTTTGTAGCGCAGGCGTTTCCTAAACTCGTACTTTAACGGTGCGGTTATGCTACCAGTGGTGAGATCAGCCGTTTGAGTGTCAACTTCAAAAGTATCATGGGAATGCCAGTACAGACCCTCTGGGATACCCCAAAGCGACTCGACTCGGACGAGCCTCTTTCCTGGCTCCGCACGTGCCCATGCAGATGCAACCGAAGGGATGAAGTGGTGAGCCATCAAGCAAAGCTCAGCGCCCTCCAGTTCGCTCTGCTCGATTTTGGGCTTGAATTGCGTGCAGAGCCAGTCGGTCGCTTCAGATTGTGAGCATAGCTCATCACTACGCGGGAGCATCTCACGCTTGTCGCTGGGAATGCTCGCCCCATCCGTACGAATGATCAACGGACGTTTTGTGAGTTCGGCAAGGTCGTCCGCCAGCTTGGAGGGAATTCGCCCTGTGAGAACGCTTTGCACAATTTCAGGTTCATGGACTACGTAAAAAACCGGCATGTTGTAACCGAGTTCCCCGTACAGTTTCGCGTTCCTCAGCTTGCCGTATCTTTCATAGTCTACCTGACTCGCAACATGAAACACTTGCAAAGAAGCTGGTCCGACGGTTTGTATCCGAGTCGGGAAGTGTAAGCGCGGATCAACCCCTTCCGCCGGTTCCGCTAAGTCAGCCTGGACTATGTGGATTGCTTTGCCATCCCACACCCATTCAAAAAGAGCACGTGAAGAAAGTTGGGTCGCCCACATCGCCACACGTTTCAGGCGAATTGGGACAGCGGGTTCAGAACTGCAACGCAGGTCTGAGTCGATTAGGTCTGTGCCATCACGCCACCGTCGGACAGCTATGGGTACCGTATATCCAGGCCTGCCACCTTGGGGTTCAAATTCCGCGATCCAGTCTCGATTCTCCCGGATTATCCGTCTTTCATTGGATACTTGCCCCTTTCGTTTCGGATTTACATACTCCTGAACTATCCAATGCACCTTGCCACCTGGCATATGTGGGAGTTGAGGAATCAATCTCCGTATTGTGGCCTCTATCTGGCGTGGTGAGCAGGGTACCGATTTAAGTCGTCCACGGCTTTGCATTGTTTCAGTCGTGCCGCTCGAACGGATGATGATCTGACGACCTGAACCGATACAGGAACGTGCAAGACACTCAGCGACCCAATCGTTGATAGTTTTGTCCGAGCAGAACTCCAAACATGAGTCGGTTATCACAAAAAACGGCGGAACCCACTCATGGTACAGTGCACTAAGACCGTAAGCCTTCCAGCCAACGCACTCCGCAGAGATCTGTTCGGCTGAAAAATCTCTTGGCCCTGCTTCGGTAATTGCGCTAATGGGCCGGAGTGGGGATAATGTATGCGTCCGAATATATCTTTCCTTTTTCATCAAATACCTTCTGGAATCCGCAATACTGGTGAAAAGAAAAGAACCTCATTTCCGGGCCTCAGAGATCTTGCCGTGTGGAGCAACTGGATTCTGCGAGAGGGGACACTTTTGTAGAGTTTCCTAATTTCGGAAACATCATCGTATGAGACGATCCAGGGGGACCTCAACCCCATGATAAATTCACTTAGGGCTGTATGATCGTCTGGTTTGTAAGCGTTGAAATACAAACACCTGCCGGCACGATAATATGGAGGATCGAGGTAAATCAAGCTTGGACTTGAGAACGTATGATTACGCAGGAATTCCATCGCATCCTCACACGAGAGATGAATACGATCCCTAAAACTGTGGATCCGCTCGATACGCCGTCGAAGCTCCAACCGATTAAACCGAGCATCTATTTTCCACAATCCGCTTTGTTTTCTACCTCCGATCATCCCACCATTCAAAATACCTGAATGGTTTGTCCGATTGAGAAAGAAGGTTGCGAAGCCAAGTGCAAGTGCGCCTGCCGCCAATCCGCTAGAGTACACCACTTTTTGCTTTGACCACTCTTCAGGGGTCACCGGGGTCTGGTCCATAAGCTGGATGAACTCCCGATTATACATCAACACAGAATGCCAGAAGGCGTGGATAGCGGGGTCTAGGTCGTTAAGGTGAATTTCTGAAACCTTCTCTTTAAAGAGCAGGCTTAGGGCGAGGCTGGCGCCACCAGCGTATGGCTCTATGTACTGGGTGCAACTCGATCCATTCAATCGAATGACACTCTCAAAAAGTGCCGCTATTCTCCATTTGCCACCAGGATATCGAAGTGGAGACGCGTCCCTCATAGGAGTCCAAATGTAGATGAACTGGTTTCAGCAAAACCGACTGGTCCTGGACATTCACGTACATTCATTGGCCAAACGTCTGGTTTTTCAAGATTCGCCGTTTCAGAGTTCTAAACTTCAGCTCTTGAAGGGGCGGACTCTCTCGCGTGACACGATCCTAAATCTTCGGCTACTCTTCTTTCTCCGTTGAGCCACTGACGTCCTGCATCAATTCCTCTTTATGCCTCTCTTTGCCCCGGCTCGCCCCGAAAAGGGTGTCAGCGATCTCTATCAGCTTCGCAACAGCGCTATCTGAACAGTAGCCCACCAGAAAGGCAACGCCAACAACCAGAGAGAGCGATTCAACCGCTTGGCGATCAAAAATTCTAAGCATCCCTGACGAAATGAGCGCAATAAAAGCGAACGCCAAGCCACCAGAAATATGCGGTGTGAATAATCGCCAAAGCCGCCGGTCCAGATGCCAAATCTGCCGCGCAACGGAATGATAGAGCCACTTCACGTCGAAGAGAGTTCCACCCAAGGAGCCGCTCAGCCAAGCTGTGCCATACCTAAGGATACCTTTGTACTTATGATCGGATACGCCCAACCAATGCTTAGGGTAGTCAAGCCAGAGAATCGCGATGGCGATCGGTACGCCTAACAAAATGACTGCCAGATAGCCAGCTTCAAACCAGATGCCCCGTTGGGCATCTGGGTCCGTGTACTTTGAGCGCCATTCCCCAAGCCTGCGACCGCCGTCTGAGGGGTCTTCTGGCGCGAACCCAGGGAGCTTTCCTGTGTTCCTCACGCTGCCGCTTTGGGTCGGCTCATCCATGCGAAGACGCCTCCGTTCCACTCTCGCACTTTGTCTATCGTTGCCGACACCTTTGGCAGCTGCGGATAGTCTCGCCAATTGAACTGATTTGGTACCCCAATCCGCTCTGCAATAGCGCGCCGGAAAAGCTGACCCTCAAACTCCTGGTGAGTGGCTATGCGGCCAGCGGCGATCGGTTGTTCAAGGTAAAGATAATCTTCGCCCCTACCGAAGGCCGCCCTGCACTCCTTCAGCCCAGCTTCGGACCAATGTAAGTTCTCCGGCAAGAATGAAGTCGCCACAGAAGCCAAGTCGAACGCCAAAGGCACAATGTGCAAGTGAGCGTGATCGACGCCGCATCCAACACTTAGGTTTGCTGCACTTGGGCCATGTTCAAACGCACAAATTTGTCCATAAGTTCGTTGGAGAATTGAGCTTATTATGTGCTTCATTTCCTGCATCTCGGAGGCAAGCGAGTCGGGTAACGCTCCCATGCATATGAAGTGTTTCTTGGGCACAAGTAACAGCCAGCCCTCGACAAGAGCCCCTAGTGATGGAAGCACGGCGAAGTTCGGAGACTCGAATACCGGCTTGTTCCAAGCCTCTACAGGACTTCGGAGCAAAACATCGTAACACAAACGACAACCGGTCATATTGTCAGCTCCTTTGCGGAAGGACAGTCATACGCATCTCTCAGACTAAGTTCTATTATACTTTACTAGCGCGATCTTTTATAGTCTAGCCTCACTTTCGCTGTTTGCCCAATTGGGAATACTTTTGCAAATCCGATCCGGTCGGCTTGAACTGCTTCTCTGATGCTTGCGGCGGTCTTTGCGCACCGAGCTCAAAGTCGGCTCTCAACCTTAATTCAAGGAGAGGGAACTAGATAGTTCCATCCGGAAAGCAGTACAGCGCTAATGCTGGCGGGTTTGAAGTCCCCTTAGCCAAAGGGGTTATTATCGTTCATGTTCTTCGCCAAGTCAGATAATGTCCCGCAGTTTGATTTCATTGGCCTTGAGCCGCAGATCGCGGGCAAGGTCGTGATATCCGGCTTCAGATGCCTTCTCAGCATAGGCTTCCAGCGGCGCAACCGCTAGCGGATCATGTGTCAAATCTATAACAAAATACTCGCACCCTTCGTGCATTTCGCCAGGTTTGTCGCGGCCATCATTTCTGATTACCGTGTATTTTGGATATAAACCTTTCCCAACGTCGCTTTTATCGTAGTTCACATCGCTCTCCTCGTTCCGGCTGGCTGGGATCACTCTTATTTTGGCGCATAACCATAGAGCTTGAGTTCATTCTGCAAATAGGTTCGGCTAAATTCGGCATCGCAGGTTTTCGCGGGAGCCCAATGGGCTGGGCCGCCTTGACCACATCTATATCCGCCATGCATTCTTCATCCCACCCCCTTTCTGCATCCCAGGCTTGGAGCCATACGCGCTTAAGGCAACGGGGAAGTCTTGGGCCATCATCTCTGTTTCACAGAGCCGGCATACTTGCCAGCCCTTTCTCGACGCGATTTAGGGGGTTTTTTAAGTAATTCAATTGCCTAATAACACAAAATCCCCCCTGCTCCCCTTTAGGAAAGGAGGGTTTTTCCGGATGGGCGCTATATAAGCTTGTGAAGCTTCTCCACGAGATCCGCGTACTGATCGCCGGTGAAGCAGAAGTGCAATTCACGGAATGGTTCACGCAGCGCTTTGACCTGTTCAACCAAATCAGCACCGTCAATTACTATTTCTTTCATCAAAAATGCGAGGGCGCGAAAATCCTGTTCCCCCATCCCGAAACGTGTCATTTCCGACACCCCCAGGCGGATGCCCCTTGCGGCGGTGAACCCCTCATCCTCGGGAGTAGCCTGGTAGTTGCAAATGATATTGTTGGCTTCCAGCCTGCGTGCAACCTCCGGGCCCCTGGCGTAGCCGACATTCACTATCACCTGATGGGTTTCGGTAAAACTGATGTCCGGGTCGCCGGCCACATCGAAGCCGCAGTCCCTGAGGGCCAGGGCGAACGCTTTGGCGTTGGCGATTACTTTGCGCTGATATTGGTCTTTGAAGCAGTTCATCTCATAGGCGGCCATGAGCAGGCCCAGCAGGGTTCCCAGATGATGGTTCGACACCGCCCCCGGGAAAGTGCGCCGGCGGATGGCCTCCCACAGCTCGTATCGCTCCTCATGCTCCTCGAAGCGGCTCGCTATTATGCCCCGTTGCATGCCGAAATACGTCTTGTGCGTGGATGCGGTAACCAGGTCGGCCCCTTCACCAAAAGGCTGCTGAAAATGAGGACCTATAAGCCCGAGTACGTGGGCCGTATCATACATCACTACCGCATCGATTTGCGCGGCATCCAGATACCGGCGGATTTCCGCTACCGGCTCCTTATGCAGGACCATGCTTTTTCCAAAAATGATCAGCTCCGGCCGGCAGTCGCCGATCAGTTCGAGAGCTGCGGAGACATCGATTTTATAAGGGTTTTCAGCAAGCACCGGGAAATTTACTACGGCCGGACGCTCCGTGTGCGGGTCCCGGGCAACGAAGTCCCGAAGCGCGCCCATGGGCTGTGCGCTGAGATGCCCTCCCTTGCCGATGTGGTTGTTCATTACCCGGCGAATACGGCGTGGTTCGCTCCGGCGGTCGGCACGGTTGATGTAGTCGAGCATGGCGCTGAACACGGTTGAATTGGCCATTTGCCCGCTTATAACGCGGGTATCGACTTCAGCGCAGCCGAGGAATTCCCGAAATTCTCTTTCAAGGAGCCATTCCACTTCGGCGATGAAATCAGTCCCCTGATAATAAAAGATCTCCGAATCGTAGAAAGCCTTCGACTCTTTATGCTCTGCGTACCGGAAGGCGGGGTCCATTACGGATAACAGGCGCGCCATCGGTGAGGCCGTCATCTCCGAGGGTATCAGGTTGATGCACTCCTGCTGGCGCCACCTGGTATTTTCAACGGTCTTTTCAAGCAATCGGCGCACATTTGCGCTCGCCGAAGCCTCATGCGGCGTTCTCGAGGGAAGCTCATGGCCGTAAATAATAGGATGGGCGTATGGGGGAGCTTCGGACCGGAGATGGTATTCCACGACGACGGCGTCTACGAGCTTCCCCCGGATGTCGATGCTGAGCCTGTCATCTTCTATGATGTCGCTGTCAATGTAGGCCAGGCAGATCGCGCGCAGCTTGTGCTCACCGGTTTGTCTGGAAAGAAGCGCTTTATCTTCGAACACCCAGTAAGGCGCCATCGTACCACTCGTTATATAGCCGACGTGCTTGTCTGCCTTGAAGACCTTGGCGCCGGCCCTGGCAATTCCCCGGCCTGCCACCGCCACGCATTTGAACATGCGAGGGAGGTCGGTAATGGAGGAGTAGTCGCGGGCGATAATTTTGGAGTAGGCGGCAAACTGTTTCTCCAAGGCCGCCCGCCCGATAAATTCGCCTTTAAGTGGTGAAAAGCTGACGGCCCATTTGCCTATTGGCATCGCAAAACAGGGGATTTCTTTGCCATCCGGGTCGTCTCCAAACTCATGGCCGTAGAGCGGAAGGGAGGGCTCCAGGCGCAGTGTGTCGCGCGCCGCGAGGCCGGCCAGCCCGGCCCCTTTCTCTAAAAGGAGGTCCCAAAGCATCAGCGCGTTCGCACGGTCAACAAAAAGTTCAAAACCGAGCGGTTCGCCTGTATAACCTGTACGGCTGACCATAACCCTGGCGCCCGCGATCTCGACAATGCCCACGGCATTACGGAACGGCTCCGGAAGGGCGCCTGCCTCAACGACTGCCTCGATGATCCCGCGGGATTTGGGCCCCTGTAATGCGAACATGGCGATATCATAAGTGCGGTCGATCAGTTCGACGCCATCGAAGGTTTCGAGATAGGGCTGGAGATGCTCCCAGTCTTTTTGACGGTTGGCGGCATTGACGACCAGCAGATACTCTCCTTCGACGAACCGATAGAGAAATGCGTCGTCCACAGCCGCTCCCGTTTCACTGGCAATGAGCGTGTACTGCGCTCCTGTCGGCGCCAGGTCGAGCGCTTCAGCGTTATTGGTCAGGACATGTTGGACGAACCTGAGCGCGTTGGCGCCGCGGATGATAAATCGACCCATGTGGGAGACGTCAAAAATCCCTGCGCCTTTACGTGTGCTCAAATGTTCCTCCACAACCCCCGAGGGGTATTGAAGCGGCATATCCCAACCGCCGAATTCCACCATCTGGGCGCCCAGCGCCTTATGCCTGTCATATAGGACGGTTCTTTTGGGCTGGTCCATCTCCGCAATCCCTTTCGATTATGCGCTTGTTTTCAAAAAGTGTAAGGGTTCATTTTGTTGGCGCGAACGCCTTTCATGCCGAGGTATCGAAGCATGGACGGATCTCTCGCACGGCCCATTTGCGTTATCCTCCTCGCGGATTTAGGTTTCGTGACAAGCACCGAAGAGGTCCTTGGCGTGATACGAACTTCGCACAAGCGGACCGCTCGCTACCCGCGAAAAGCCCATTGAGAGGGCAATCTCTTTCCAGTTGTCAAACTCTGCGGGAGTAACAAACCGTTCCACCGGAATGTGATCCGCCGAGGGCTGGAGGTATTGGCCCAGCGTGAGCAGGGCGCAACCCGCGTCCAGGAGGTCCCGAAGAGTCTGGTGCATCTCTTCGGGTGACTCTCCCAGGCCAAGCATCAGACCGGACTTGATTGGAAGAGAAGCATCGCAGCCTTTCGCCCGGCGCAGGAGTTGCATCGAACGCTTATATGCGGCTCCCGGCCGGACCGACGGGTACAGGCGCTCGATGGTTTCGATATTGTGGTTCAATACATCCGGGTGGGCCTCGATCACTGTAAGAAGTGGCTCCGGGCGCCCCTGAAAATCGGGGATCAACACTTCAACCTGCACATCCGGAATTTTTTTGCGTATTGCTCTTATGGTTGCTGCAAAGATGGCGGCGCCGCCATCCGGAAGATCGTCACGGGTGACAGAAGTGACTACGACATAGCCCAATCCCAGGCTCTGAGCGGCTTCGGCCACTCTGAAAGGCTCCTCGAGATCAGGCGGTCCCAAAGGCCCGTGTTGCACTGCACAAAAGCGGCAGTTCCGTGTACATCGTGGCCCCATAATCAGGAAAGTTGCCGTCTGTCTCGCAAAACATTCCCACTGGTTGGGGCACCTGGCTTCCTGACACACCGTATGAAGTGCGCTGTTGCTGATCAGCGACCTGACCAGTTCGTAATCCGGCCCTGCCGGAAGCTTTAGCTTCAACCATTCCGGCTTGCGGATACGCGATTTTTTCTCTTCGTGCGGCACAATACCTTCCACCATTTTGCAAGAGGTCCTTTGTTTTCTTTACATGCGGATTGGTTTCTTATACCAAGCAAATGCCTTTCTCCTTATTTTTTCATTCGCGCCTTGATATCGAATTTCAATTGTTGTATCGCTCGATCTGCCTCCCCATAATCGGGGCGCAATTTCAACGCCATATTAAAATGATCGACCGCCTCCCTGAGCATGGAGTCGTTATTTTCTTTTTTCCCCCAGTCGGTGAGGTTTACGGCGCGGTTAAACCATAAGGTGGCTTCTTTGGAATGACCTTTGATGATCTTTCGATAAATCTCATCCGCTGCATCATGGCGGCCCTGCTTTCTTAAACCGATTGCCACATCGTTGCAGAACACAAAATTGTCGAGTTCGTCGTCCACCATCTGCAGCCTCACGTTGGAGGCATCCTCAACAAATCCGGCCCTTTCGAGCAGGAATGCAACTTTCGACCTGATTTCCGCAATTATGCGCCTCTCCAGTTCCAATGAATCCAAGACAGCCTTGGCCTCACCGGGACGGTTATCCTCTATGAAAAGCTCGGTCAGTCTCAATCTGCGTTCCACATTGGAGGGGCTTTTAAGGGTGAGCTTGCTAAGGCTGTCAATAGTCTTTCTGATATCGCCCGCAGCCTCGTGTATTTCGACCAGGTGTTTCAGGGCAATTATAGAGGAGATGTGAGCGCCCATCTCCGCCTGTTCGAAATCGCTCTTCGCGAGTTGAGTTTCATTCAGCCCGAGGTGCGCTCTTCCCCGCAAAATGATCCAGTTCAGGTTCGTGTATTTCGATTCCGCACTCTTCATTAGATTGAGGGCTTCTTCATATTCCCCCAACTCCAGAAGCCGTTCGACTTCTTTATAACATCTGTGTTCATCACTGCTGATCCGCGTCACCAGCTCTCGAATCGTATGGGAAAAACTGTGCAGGGTCAGAGGCTTGACAAGGACATGCATTGCGCCCAGTTCGCCCAGTTCACTTACAAGCCCGAGGTTGGGCTTCTCAGTCATCATAACGAAGCCCATATCCCTGAGTATTTCATCCTTCATACTTATTTGTAACAGCTCGCGGCCTCCCATCGGCTCCATTTCAACATCGCAGATAACTATGGCTTTGTCCTGCCTCCCCGGCATCGGTGTAATGGGTTCATGCCTGTAAGTCACCCTCGCTTCGGCATCCGTTTTGAACATAAGTTCGAATAAATTGAGCGCTTCTTTGCCGCTCGAAGAATCATAAATCTCCACCCCTTCTGAAATCTCATCGCTACGGACCATTTCACGTATGAAATCCGCGATTATCCTTCGCATCAACTTGTCATCTTCTACGATAAAAAATAAGAGCCCCTCGTTCATGCACCTCTCCCGCCCTGGAAAAAAGTGGGGGTCCTCCGCTTCGCCATAGAGTATATTCCACCGCTTAAACAATATTTTATCCGATGGAGAAGAATACAGCGAACAATTATGGGTGCGAACAATCCTTGCGCAGTCCGGCAAAAATCAAACATAGACTGTCTCGTTCTGTGTAAGAAGTTGCCAAGTCTAATTTTGGAATGGTGAATATCTCTTTAGCTGCAAAGGTTGCAAGGCATCCCGCGACCGCACGACGCGCACGATAGACCCTTCCGGGGATGCCTTGCGGGCTATGCGGCGGACCTTCCGCCTAGCGGTAAATTGAATGACCAGATTACCGCACAGAGTTGTTTATAAGTCTATCATACGAGGAAAGGAGGAGTTCCGGCGGGCAACAATCGCCCTATTCAGTGCTGAGGCCCGTCTTGCCGGTTCTTGCCTCAGGAGGTCATTTGCCGGTGAGCAAATTCCCTGAATCGAAACATGTCTTCCCCCAAACCGCAGGTATCGATGTAGCTTACCATGCGGCTGGGGTTCATCCGGTACATGCCCACCAACTGACGCCAGAACTGATATCTGCTCGGGGACCTCACTCCCTGGCGCCAAAGAAACTTCGCAATACCCCAGGGTCCTGTCATCTTTTGCGATGAAGCAATGCGTTCAACCGGCGCCAGGGAAGGCACATTTTCCCCTTTTTGACAGGCCAGCGCAAGCCGGGTAGGCCTCATGGCCAGAAAGTACCGGTAGGCGCGGTCGAGATAAGCCGAAGGCTCATAGAGCCGGTTCACGGCTTGCAGATATTCGCCGATTATTTGCGATTCCGGGCGGGTCGGGACATAGTTGAGCTTGCCGGACATAAAAGTGCCGTCATTTGCATCCAGCAGGAGCCTTCCTTCCCGTTTGAGGCGGTCCCACAGGCATGTATTAGGAAGAACGCTCAAGATGTTCAGCGTCACCATGGGAACGCCGAGTTCCTCCACGAACTCGCAGATCCTGTTTCCGGCCCCTTCACTCTCCTGATCGAAACCGATGATGAAACTGGCAATAACGGACAGCCCATTGCGATTCATATTGCTCAATGATTGGGCCAGCGGATGGCGGATATTCTGGTGCTTACGTGTAAGGGCCAGCACGTTCTCGTCGGGAGATTCAACCCCCACTACGATGTGACTGATATTAGCCTCTGTCATAAGATTGATCAGATCGTTATCCTGCCCCAGATTCACCGAGGCCTGGGTCGTGAAGGAGAACGGTTCCCCATGATTCTTCATCCAGGGGATCAACTTATGAAGGACGGCGAGAGCGTGTTTTTTGACGCCGATAAAATTATCGTCGCATATAAACACTTCATCGCGCCATCCCAAGCTATAGAGGGTTTCCAGTTCCTTTAGAACCTGTTCGGGGGTCTTATGACGGGTTTTGCGACCATACAGGTTTACGACGTCACAAAACTCACACTCAAAAGGGCATCCGCGTGAAGTCTGAATTGCAAGTGTCAGGTAGTCGTCGAAGCGAAGGAGATCAAAACGCGGGACCGGGGATTTCGTCAAATCCGGCTTGACAGGTTCTTCGAATACTGCGCTTTTAGCCCCGTTGTGCAATGCAGAAAGAAACAACGGCATCGTGTCTTCAGCCTCACCCCGGACAAGGAAATCGACTCCGGCGTCGAGAATTTCCTTCGGAACCGAGGTCGGATAAGGTCCGCCGGCCACGGTGGCTTTCCCCCTTT
>JBEKQE010000114.1:0-16131 GCA_049520035.1 Syntrophobacteraceae bacterium
AAGCCCCGCGGAGCGTCTAAATCGGTTATCGAGCCACAGCCGAAGGCAGTGGCCAAGTCGGCCGGCGGTCCCACCGCCTTAATCGATCTGCTCCGCCAGGTAAATCGCGATGCCCATCTGCTTGATCTCGTCGAGTTGAGCTTCGATCCAGTCGATATGCTCTTCCTCGGCCTCAAGTATGGAAACCAAGAGTTGCCGTGAGCCGTTGTCGCCGAGTTCCATGGCGAGCCGGATTCCATCGTTGTAACTCTTGATGGCGCCATCTTCGGCGTCCCAGTCATTTTGATGCTGCGCAGGGACTTCCGCGCCGATGGTTATCTTCTTCAAATTACTTACGATCGGCCGGCCTTCCAGGAAAAGTATGCGGGCGATCAGCTTTTCGGCGTGTTTCATCTCATCGATCGCCCGCTTCTCGATCAGCTTGTGAAGCTTTTCATACCCCCAGTTCTCGCACATCTCCGCGTGAACAAAGTACTGGTTGATGGCGGTCAGTTCGTCTGAAAGCAGGTCATTCAGTTTCTCGATGATTTTTGGGTTGCCCTTCATTTCATTCTCCTTAGTTAAGGTGGGTTGATGGAAATACCGCAAGAGATCGGATTTTACATATTTGGGCGGCCTCTCAGGCTGGGCTGTCCCGGCGCTGCGGTAAAATGTGCGTTGAGCTGCCGAGGAAGGCTTCGGCCGCCTCCTCCTCGGATTCTGAAAGAGTCGGATGAGGGTGGATCGATTGGCCTATGTCCTCTGCGAGCGCGCCCATCTCGATGGCAAGAACGCCCTCGGATATCAATTCACCGGCCTCACGCCCGACAATACCGACTCCAAGCACCCGTTGCGAACCGGGGTCGATTATCATCTTGGTCATCCCCTGGGCGACGCCCATGGACACAGCGCGACCGGATGCAGACCACGGGAAACGGGAGACCTTGATATTTCGGCCTTGCTTTTTTGCCGCCTCTTCGCTTAGTCCGCAAACCGCAATCTGCGGATCGGTGTAAAGAACTGCGGGAATGGCCTGAAAATCGAATGCCGATGGCATTCCGGAGATCACTTCCGCAGCCACTTTGCCTTCATGCATCGCCTTGTGAGCCAGCATAGCCCCGCCTGTCACGTCACCGGCCGCAAAGATTTTTTCATCCGTTGTGCGCCTCTGTTGGTCAACTATTATGAACCCTCGCTCGTTTACCTTGACTTTTGTATTCTCTAAGCCAATTCCCTGCGAATTAGGGGTCCTCCCGACTGCCGCGAGCACACGGTCGAATCGCTGGTTTTTCTCCTCGATTGCCCCGCTGAAAGTGACATTTACGCCGCTCTCATCTTCCTCGATCGAGGTGACATCGGTGTTGAAGTGAATGGATTCAAAGAGCCCTTCGAGCCGGGCAACCAGAGGTTTCGACAGATCGGAATCGATACCGCGCATGAGCTGTGCGTCATTTTCTACAAGGACCACTTTGCTGCCCAGCGACGCGTAAACAGACCCGGTTTCAAGCCCGACAAAGCCGCCCCCGACAACGAGCAGCCGTTCAGGGATATCCGCCAGCTCCAGCGCGCCCGTTGAATCCATGACTCGCCCGCCCGGTTTGAACTGCGCCCCTGCCAGGGTTCGGGTGGAAGAACCGGTGGCGATTATCGCATGTTTGAACCTTATATGGCTGGACCCCGCATTCTGGACCCGCGCATGGCTTGAATCCTCTAATGTGGCTTTTCCCTGCATGAAAAGAACGCCGCGTCTTTTGGTGAGTTCGACAAGACCCTTCGCCAGCCTGTCGATGACCTTGTCCTTCCATTGGCGCAGGCGGTTCAGGTCTATTTGCGGCTCGGCAAAGGTGATGCCCATCTCACTCGCGCGCCGGGAATCGTGCATGAGTTCAGTAACGTAGAGTAAGGTTTTTGCCGGTATACAGCCTCTGAACAGGCATACTCCTCCCGGCCCGGGGCCGGCTTCGACCATCGTTACGTCCATACCCAGATCGGCCGCCCGAAAAGCTGCCGCATAGCCTCCCGGACCTCCGCCGATCACCAGCAGATCGGTTTCCTGGGTAAACTCGCCCATTACCATCTGATGAAAGCTCCTATGTGGAAACTAGCTCATCATAAGAAGGTTTTCCGGGTTTTCCAGCATCTCTATGATAACCCTTAAAAACCTGGCCCCTTCAGCGCCGTCCAAGACGCGATGATCGAAAGTGACGTTGAGCGGCAGCATCAGGCGAGGGACGATTTTATAGTCTTTTTCATCTCCGACTACCACCGGCTGCAATCTTGCCTGAGCCATTCCCAGGATGGCGACTTCCGGGTAATTGATGATCGGACAAAGTCCGGTGCCGCCCAGCGTGCCTACGTTCGTTATCGTGAAAGTCCCGCCGGACAGGTCGTCCTTGGTTGCCTGTCCCTGGCGGGTTTTTTCCGCAAGGTTTTTTAGTTCAACCGCCAGATCGAAAATACTCTTGCAGTCAACGTCCCGGATCACCGGAACGAGCAGGCCGCGGTCGGTGTCAACCGCGAACCCGATGTTATGGTAATGTTTAATAATGATTTCTTCAGATTCCATATCGATGCTGGAATTGAAGCGGGGAAATTTTTTCAGTGCCGCCTCTGCGGCTTTAACTGCGAAAACCGTCAGGCTCAGAGCGCCGCCCTGAGCCTCGACCTGCTGTTTGTGTTTGCCCCGGAACGCTTCGAGTTCGGTAAGGTCCGCGACGTCCATGTGCGTAACATGGGGTATTTGAGACCACGCAACGGCGACGTGTTTCGCAATGGTTCGGCGCACAGAGCGAAGCGGGATTCGCTCGACCGGACCAGCCCGGTCGAATTGGGGGAGAACGAGGGGCTCGGTGGGTTCGGGCGGTTCTTTCTCCCCACCCTTTTCTAAAGTGGGGCGGGGGGGGATTTTAGCCTCGGGGGGCGCCTTTTCGGCCTCGGGCCGCCCGGCGCCTTCGGCGAACGCCCGCACGTCCTCGGGGGTAACCCGCCCACCCGGGCCGCTCGGCTTTACCCGGCTAATATCTATACCAAGCTCTCGCGCCAGGCGACGGGTGGAAGGCGCGGCGGCAACCGGACCCTCGATGGGCTTGGCCGGGGGCTTTTCCGCCTCGGTTTCACTCTCGAACTCGCCCTCCTTCAGGAAAACAATGAGCACTTCCCCTACGCGGACCGTCTGCCCGGCTCTTACCCTTATCTCCTTGACGGTCCCGGTGACCGGCGAGGGGACCTCTGCGGTGGCTTTGTCGGTCTCGACGACCAGCACCGTTTGCCCGTCTTCGACTCTGTCCCCGACATGAACCAGAACTTCGATTATCTCACCCTCGTGAATTCCTTCTCCAAGGTCGGGAAGCTTGAACTCGACCGGCATACGATCCTCCAGAGCTAGAATGCCAAGGTTTCGCGAACCGCCGTTTTGATCCTGAGCACGCCGGGCAGATAATCCTGCTCGCGCTGATAGTACGGTATGACAATATCAAAACCAGTCGCTCTGCGGATGGGGGCTTCGAGGTAGAGCAGGGCCTTTTCCACTATTCTGGCAACGACTTCGGCGCCCGGTCCATAGGTGCGGTGGGCCTCGTGCACCACAACGGCTCGTCCGGTCTTTTTTACGGATTCAATAAAGATCTGGTCGTCAAGAGGCGATATTGACAGCAGATCGACAACTTCACACTTTACCCCGTCCTTTTCATCCAGTTCCGATGCCGCCTCGAGCGTCGGCCTGAGGCTTGCGCCGTACGATATGAGGGTTATGTCGCTGCCCTCCAGGGCTATCCGGGACTTGCCGATAGGGAAGGTTTCCTCTTCTTCGGGCACCTCTTCCCTGAAGGCCCGATAGACGGCTTTTGGCTCGTAGAAAACAACCGGGTCAGGGTCCCGTATGGCGCTTATCAGAAGCGCGCGGGCCGTGCGCGGGGTGGAAGGGATTACCATCTTCAGCCCGGGCGTATGCGCCCAATAAACTTCCCGGCTCTCGGAGTGGTGTTCGAGCGCCCTTACTCCCCCGCCATAGGGGGCCCTCAAGACCATTGGAATACCGTAGCGGCCCTGTGACCTGCTCCTCATCCTGGACGCGTGAGCTTCCATCTGGTGGAAAGCGAAGTAGCTGAAGCCTGAAAACTGCATCTCGCATACCGGCCTAAGCCCGTAGATCGCCATTCCGATTGAGAGTCCGGCAATAGCGGATTCGGCCAGCGGCGTGTCCATCACCCGTTGAGGCCCGAATTTGTCAAGCAGCCCGTCTGTCACACGGAACACTCCGCCGTCTTGCCCGATATCTTCTCCCAGCAGGATAACCCCGTCGTCTTTTTCCATCTCCTGGCGCAGGGCCATGTTTATGGCCTCAACCATGTTCATTTTGGGCATCGATGAAATCTCCAGTAAAGGAAGGAGCAGGAAGCATGGAGAAAACCACTTGGTTTAAGTCTTGAGTTGTTAGTAACTCAAAACCACCAACTGACAACCAAAAACCGGTATTCGCTTGCTTCTTGCTTCTTGCTTCTTGCTCCCCGTTTAACTCTTCACCTTCACTCTCTCCGTGTCTCCGTGTCTCCGCGTCTCCGCTTCCCGTATAACCCTTCACCTTCACTCTCTCCGCGTCTCCGTGTCTCCGCGTCACCACTGCCCGCTCCTCGCTTCTCGCTACCGTTTTTCTTCCAGTTCCCTTTTGAGCATTTCCCTCTGGTCTGAAAGGGTCTGGGTCAGTTCCGCATAGGCATGATCGAACATGTCCAAGGGATTGACCCCCTTTTCGACCAACTCCGACCAGCGGCCCTCGGCCGCGCTGATTTCCGTTTTGACTTCCTCTCCAACCGACTGGGTTTTCCGGTCGTCGAGAATGTCCTTGTCTCTCAGGTATTTTTCAAACCGGATGATGGGATCGCGTTTCTCCCATTCCCTGACTTCTTCATCCGTGCGGTACTTTTTCGGATCGTCAGCGGTAGTATGCATGGAGAGCCGGTAGGTTACCATTTCTATAAGAGTCGGTCCCTCGCCCCTTCTGGCGCGCTCCACCGCGTCTTTGGCCGCCTTGTAGACGGCGAGAACGTCGTTTCCGTCCACCTGAAGCCCCGGCATGTCGTAGGCGATCGCTTTCTGGGCCAGAGTTCTTGAATGGGTTTGCCGGCTTCGGGGCAGTGATATCGCCCAGTGGTTGTTCTGGCATATGAAAACGACCGGGGTCTGATAGACCGAGGCAAAATTCATAGCTTCATGGAAATCGCCCTCGGAGGTCCCCCCGTCGCCAAAAAATGTCGCTACGACCGTATTTTGCCCTCGGTACTTTATCCCGTAACCGATTCCCACCGCATGAATCATTTGCGAGCCGACAGGAACGGATATGGGAAGCAGGTTCAGTCCGTCCGGCATGTGCCCGCCCTCGTTGTAGCCGCCATAATAGAGAAGAATGCTCTCCATCGGCTTTCCGCGCCACATTTCGACAGGAGCTTCACGAAAGGAGGGCACGATCCAGTCATCGGGATTCAAGGCGGCTGCCGCTCCAACCTGGGCCTCCTGTCCCTTGATCGGCGCAAAAGTTCCTATCTTGCCCTGCCTCTGAAGGATCAACATCCGTTCATCGAATCTTCGCCCGAGCAGCATGGCTCGATAGAGTTTCAGCAGCAGCTCGGCTGATAGCTGCGGCTCCAGTGATGTGTCAACCTGCCCGTTTTGGTCCAGGATCGAAAGGTAATTGACGCGGTATGGGAGATCGATTTCCGTGGTTGGCATTATCCTATCTCTCACCTCGAAATTGTCTGAAAATAGCGATAGGCAAACGAATAGAATGCAAACTTACGCAAAAGACTTTGGCATTGAGCAATATAAGTACAAGCCTTTTTTCCCGCCAGAGGGCAACAGGTGATGTCCATCAGGAAAAACCGGTGAGAATTCCACGCCTCTCCGAGGCTTTGGATTCGGATTTTTTGACCTGAGGAAGATGGATGTATCTTTGAGCTGGAATTCGAAACGCGAGTAACTATTTTAGTAACTATCCTCGCAAGAGAGACTTAAGGCATGGATGTAAGGAAATCGGAGGGAAATATGAAAGTCCCGCTAATAAAGACCTCTCTGCCGGGGCCGAAAGCTTCGGAATTTATCCGCGCCGACGCCGAGTTCGTTTCTCCGTCCTACACAAGGATTTACCCGCTGGTTGTCGAAAAGGCGCGGGGACTATGGGTTCAGGATGTTGACGGGAATCGGTTCCTGGATTTCACAGCGGGCATAGCCGTTAACTCGACCGGGCATTGTCATCCCGAAGTCGTTGAGGCAATCAGGGACCAAGCCGGAGAACTGATCCACATGTCAGGAACGGATTTCTACTATCGTTCCCAGATAGTTCTTGCCAAAAAGCTGGCCGAGATTGCGAATATGACGGGCGGAGCCAGGGTCTTTTTTGGCAACTCCGGCGCAGAGGCCGTGGAAGCCTCCTTCAAACTGGCCCGCTATCATACCAGGCGCGAACAGATGATCGCTTTTTTCGGCGCATTTCATGGCAGGACGATGGGTGCGCTTTCGCTTTCCGCAAGTAAAGCCTATCAGAAGAAATATTACCACCCGTTCGTGCCGGGTATTACCCACGCGCCATACCCGAACTGTTATCACTGCCCTCACGGGGCCTGCTATCCCGCCTGCGGCTCGGCATGCGTGCGGTGGATAGAAGATCCCCTTTTCCGCACGAGCATTCCGCCCGATGAAGTTGCGGCCATATTCGTCGAACCGATTCAGGGAGAGGGCGGCTATATCGTACCCCCGCCGGAATTCCACGCAGAACTCAGCAAACTGGCGAAAAAATACGGCATCCTTCTCGTTGCAGACGAGATTCAATCCGGGATGGGAAGAACCGGAAAAATGTTCGCTATGGAACACTTCGGCGTTGAACCGGACATAATTGCCCTTGCCAAAGGAATTGCTTCAGGCATGCCGCTGGGGGCCATGATCGCGAATGCGGAACTTATGGACTGGCATGCCGGATCGCACGCATCGACTTTCGGCGGCAACCCCATTTCCTGCCGGGCAGCCCTGGTAACCATCGATCTTCTTCAAAAAGGGCTGATCGAGAATGCGGAAATCAGGGGACGGCAGCTAATGGCGGGGTTGAGGGAAATGCAGAAGGGCTTCGAGTGCATGGGAGACGTGCGTGGAATGGGACTGATGGTGGGTGTGGAACTCGTGAAGGACCGCATCACGAAGCAGAGCGTCCCCGATTTGCGTGATCTCATGGTTCAGAGCGCATTCCACAGTGGTTTGCTTTTGCTCGGTTGCGGTGAAAGCACGATTCGCTTTTGCCCCGCTCTTACCATCAGCGCAGAGGAAATAGACACGGGGCTTTCCATTTTCGAGGAAACTCTAAGAAAGCTTGGCAAACAATGAAAGACCTGCTCGAAAGGCTCGGTATCGGCGAACTGAACCAGGGCGCTCTCACTGGACTGGATCGCCTGGACTGCCAGGGCAAGGTCCTGGAGTCCGCATCGCCGATAGATGGCAAAATCCTCGCCAGGATCAGGCAGGCCGACTCGGCCGCTTATGACAGGGTGTCGCAAACAGCCGGGGCAGCTTTCGGTCAGTGGCGGGATGTCCCGGCCCCGAAGCGCGGCGAAGTGGTCCGGCAGATCGGCGCCGCCTTCCGCGAGCGGAAAAAAGATCTCGGTGCGTTGATCTCGCTGGAGATGGGGAAAATACTTCCGGAGGCAGAGGGCGAGGTCCAGGAGTTGATAGACGTCTGCGACTTTGCCGTCGGGCAGTCGCGTATGCTGTATGGTTTCTCCATGCACAGCGAAAGACCCGGGCATCGCATGTTCGAACAATATCATCCGCTTGGCCCTGTGGGTGTTATCACGGCGTTCAACTTTCCGGTCGCCGTATGGTCCTGGAACGCCATGCTGGCGCTGATTGCAGGCGACACGGTAGTCTGGAAGCCATCGAGCAAGGTCCCGCTTTGCGCCATTGCTGCAAACATGATAGCCGCTCGTGTAGTAAATGATTGCGGCTTTCCGGAAGGGCTTTTGAACGTGGTCGTCGGCTCGGGAGAGGATATCGGCGGGCGACTGGCCGCAGACAGGCGGCTGCCCCTGATCTCGGCCACCGGCAGTGTGGCGATGGGAAGGCGTGTCGGGGAGATCGTTCTCTCGCGGCTCGGAAAACCTCTACTGGAGCTGGGAGGCAACAACGCCGTCATCGTTACTCCATGTGCAGACCTCAAACTCGCTGTGCAGGCTATCCTGTTCGGCGCTGTGGGGACCGCCGGCCAGAGGTGCACCACCATCAGGAGGCTTATCGTGCAGGACTCAATCTTCGACAGGCTGAAAGAACAGCTTATTTCCGCCTACAAGCAGGTTAAGATCGGCAACCCGCTGGAAGAGGGCGTGCTCATGGGGCCGCTCGTTGACACAAAGGCCGTCGAAGCGATGAGAATGGCGCTCGAAGAAATCGGAAAAGACGGCGGAAAGCTGCTCTACGGGGGTGAAGTCCTCTCCGGCGGCATATATGATGCCGGGACATACGTTTCGCCCTGCATCTGCGAGGTGGAAAACAGCTATCCCATCGTAAAAAAAGAAACTTTTGCGCCCATTTTGTACATGATTCGATATGAAACCCTCGAACAGGCCATCGAGCTGCACAACGACGTTCCGCAGGGGCTTACTTCGTCGATTTTTACAAACGATCTGCGCGAGTCTGAACTGTTTCTCAGCAGCCGGGGGAGCGATTGCGGTATTGCCAACGTAAATGTCAGCACCTCCGGGGCGGAAATCGGCGGCGCCTTCGGAGGTGAGAAGGAAAGCGGGGGCGGCCGGGAATCGGGGTCGGATTGCTGGAAAGCATACATGCGCCGTCAAACCTCCACAATTAACTGGTCCGGAAAGATGCCCCTCGCCCAGGGAATAAAATTTGGAGACCCATGACTGCAGAGGCGGGACATGGTTATCATAATAACCGTCTATGAGCCTCGCGCTGCAAGTTGGGTTGGTGCGGTATTACGACAGGAAAGCGATGAAGATGCTTGAAGAGATGAGATCCAAAATCGAAGAAAAAAGCCTGGAAGTCAAGGAAGTCGGGCGGATTTTGCGTGTACAGGCAGCATGACAAAAAATCCGAACTGAAACTCGGAATGAAACCCAATGGCGACTGAAAACCGTTTACGAAAACGAGATCCCTCCAGGAAATCCTGGGCCGAGCCCTGGAAGGTGAAGATGGTCGAACCCGCCCGCTGGACGACCCGCCCATACCGCGTCGAGCGCATGCAGGAGGCCGGGTTTAATACCTTTCTCCTTAAGTCCGCGGACGTCTACATCGATCTGCTCACCGACTCGGGCACTTCGGCGATGAGCGACTACCAGTGGGCCGGACTTATGCTCGGAGACGAGGCTTACGCGGGGAGCCGCAATTTCTACCACCTCGAGGCCAATATCCAAAAATTTTACGGATATAAATATATAGTTCCCACCCACCAGGGGCGCGGCGCTGAGCACCTGGTTTCCCAAATCTATATAAAAAAAGGGGACGTGGTGCCGGGGAACATGTACTTCACTACGACGAGGATTCATCAGGAGCTTGCGGGCGGGACTTTCGCGGATGTGATCGTCGATGAGGCCCACGACCCGCAGAGCGAGCGCCCTTTCAAAGGTGACGTCGATCTGGGCAAGCTGGAAGACCTTATTAAAAAAGTCGGACGTGACAGAATTCCTTACGTGAGCCTTGCCGCTACGGTGAACATGGCCGGGGGGCAGCCCGTGTCGATGCAAAACGTGCGCGGGCTGCGCGCGCTCTGTGACCGATATGGCGTTCCACTGCTTTTGGATGCGACCAGGGCAATTGAAAACGCATACTTCATCCAGCAAAGGGAGGAAGGGTACCGGGATAAAAAGGTGGCTGATATCCTGCTCGAGTTCTGTTCATATACCCAGGGGTCGTGGATGAGCGCAAAAAAGGACAGCCTCGTTAACATCGGCGGCTGGCTTGCTCTAAACGACTGGGACAAGTTCGAGGAGGCGCGAAATCTCGTGGTGGTCTATGAAGGGCTTCACACGTATGGCGGGCTTGCCGGACGGGACATGGAGGCGATGGCGCGGGGCATCGAAGAATCTGTCGACGACGGCCACATCCGGGCCAGGGTCGGGCAGGTTGAGTATCTGGGCAGAAAACTCCTCGACTGGGACGTGCCCATTGTGCTCCCGATTGGCGGGCATGCCGTTTTCCTGGATGCAAAGCGCTTCTATCCCCATATCCCGCAGGACCGGTTCCCGGCTCAGACCCTTGCGGCCGAAATCTACATCGAAGCCGGGGTGCGAACGATGGAAAGAGGCATCCTTTCAGCCGGCCGGGACCCTGAGACCGGGCAGCACCGCTACCCGAAGCTTGAGCTTGTAAGGGTCACCATTCCTCGCCGGGTCTATACGCAGGCGCACATGGACGTTACCGCCGAAGCAATCGAGGAAGTTTTCTGGGACCGCCACAGGGCAAAAGGCCTGAAGCTCGTTTACGAACCGAAATACCTGCGCTTTTTCCAGGCGCGCTTGGAGCCGGTGTGATTCAATCGGCACGAGCAGTTCATACGAAGCAGCTGCCGTCCATCCGGAAACTCCCTGAGCTTTGGACCAAGCCTGCCCCGGCGGAAGCCGGGGGCTGAATTCCCCCCCTTTTGGAAAAACTGCCGGTATCCCTCACTTGGCTTTTCAGGCTCCGTGAAATGGCTCGAAAAATCCGTGCTATGAGTTCCTCGCGCGCGACACCGGTGACCTTTATGGTGGTTCGTTGACGTCGGTAATCTTTCCTTGCGGGCTTATCGTCACCATCGGGTCAAGGCTCGCCTCAATCAGGCTCCAGGCATAAAGGGATGCAGCTCCCGGTTCGTCCCGCGAGACGGACGTGGCTTTAAGTTCCTCGGTTAGAGCAGGCGCTGATGTGAATGAGTGAACAGTTTGTTCCAATTAATCATCCACCACTGCCAAAATACGCTGTGCCGGAGTATCGCTCATCGACTTCCCCTATTTTTAAAAGGATAACTTGTATTGTTTTTCATAAGTTGGCAAAAATCCTACCGAAGTGGATTTGAGTTATGCGGCTGGATTTTTGCCTCTACCGGGAAAGTCCGGATCAAAGCGCCGGCAGTATGGGGCAAGCCAGGGTTGAGACTGCATGAAACGTTAGCGAAATATAAATACCAGCGTAAGGCAAATTTGCCATGCTCTTAGTGTACAGTTCCCATGGCGTTTTCGGCGCCAAAGGTCTTTTTCTACTGGTTTAGTAGTCTATACACTTCCTGTTGCGCTCATTTTGAACACGCTGTCACGCAACTACTTTGCGCCGAACGAAGTACCATGAACCTGAACTTTTTTACACCATGAGGAATCAATGACAGGTCGTAGCGGGGCGCCGTTTATGGAAGCGGCCGACAAGTGCGATGGCGCTGAAAACGACCCAAGGACGCTCATCCACATAGGAATAGTCCACACCGAAGCCGATATGGGCACTCTGGGCGAGTCAATACAACGGGCAATGTTGCAGAGACTAAGCTTTAAAGCCTGGAGGCGCAAACTGAGAGCAATCGACAAACAATGGAGTGAAATCGAAGAGATTGTCGAGCGGTTGATGCCTCCCCGAGGCAAAGTCCGTCTTTACCAGGACGGCCTTCCTGTTTGTGGGCGTGAACTCGAGATCGTAGAGGAACTCGCAAACCAGGGGAGCCGAAATCATCGCCTGCTTCTGCAATTGATCGAAAAGGGCGCCGTCATAATGGGGACGGAATCTTCCGACCTGCTTTTGGAAGAGTACAAACGCGTAAAACAGGCCCTGGCCCTGCAAAATGTTCGCAGAGGTGGCTGCTCCGAAATCCTCCAGAGCGGCCGGGGCGATTCCCTGCTCGACAGGCGCAACCGATTTATCGCCGACCGAATCAATACGACGCTGTGTACCGGCGAAACAGGCATCCTTTTTCTCGGGATGTTGCACTCGCTGGAGGACCTTCTCGATAAGGACATCAACGTTATCTATCCGGTTGCACCGCCTTTTGCCTGAAGAAAGGACAATCGGGTGAACCAATCCAGGACTGCGATTCTTATTGCCGATGATGAGAACGATTTCTGTGTTCGGAACGCTATTGAAATGGAGACGCGGTGTTGGAAGACACAAGCCTGAAGGCAATATATCTTTTTTGCTTCGCCCGTTCCGCTTTCCTTCCGGAAATTGCGGGGAAAGGTGTGGATGGCGAGAATCCCCTTTTCCTGTTGCCCTGCCGGGATATTGTCGCAGTTGCCGGCATGGTGCCTCTGGATGAATTCTGCGGGGACTTGGCCGAAAACAGAATGGGGGACCTTGAGTGGGTGGGCCCTCGCGCCTGCCGTCATGAGCAGGTGGTAGAGAGGCTTATGCGCCATTCGCCGGTATTGCCGGCGCGATTTGGAACCATTTTCCTCTCTTTGGAGAGCCTGGAGAATCGCATGGCGATGCACCTTGATGCGATTCGGGCGTTTCTTGACCGGATCTCTGGCACTGAGGAATGGTCAGTCAAATGCCTTCTGAACCGGGAGAAGGCGGCGCAAAAGCAGTATTGCAGGATGCTTGAGGGGCAGGCAGAACATCTTTCGTCTCTTCCCGGCACTCGCTATTTAGAGCAACAGCGCATCCAGGCCGCCGCCGAGCATGAGTTGAACCAGCGGCTCAAAGAGGTCAATGAAGCGGTTGCCTGCGATCTAAGCCGTATTGCGATCGATTGGGCCGTGCGAAAAACGCTTCCCCGCAAGGTGACTGGAGGTGAAGGGGAGATGATTCTTAACTGGGCCTTCCTGGTGCCACGAAATGTTACGGCGGATCTTTGCGCTCGGATTGACAGGGCAAACGCGGAGTGTGCGGATTTTGAGCTGGTCTTCGAGCTATCAGGACCATGGCCCCCCTACAGCTTTTGTCCGGTCCTGGAAGCGGAGACCCGGCTATGAGTTTTCTGCTTTACTGCATCTTTCAAACCCGCGTAAATAAGGAACCACCGCATATTTCCGGCGCCAACGATATTTGGCCTGTCTTGTTCATTAACGCCAACAGCCTCAGCGCAGCCTTTTCCAGGGTTGATCGTTCGGATCTCACTCCGGATACCTCACGCGTGCTCGCTTATGAAAAAATAATTGCGCTTTTGCACCGTGACTTCACGGTGATCCCTATGCGCTACGGATGCTTGTTGGATGAAGAATCCCAGATTATCCGGCTTCTTGAAAGTCGCAACGAAGCGTACACGGCACTGCTGTCGGAGTTGGCGGGCTGCGTGGAGTTTGGAATTCGCGCATTGCCGTGTGATGACTCCTTATCGCATGACGTTGAAGCATCCTCTCCTCATCCCGTAACACGGGAGCGGCATTCTTCCAGTCCGGGCCTTGCCTACCTGGCCGCTCGAAAACTGCATCACGCGCGGCAGGAACAATTCGCGAGGCAAGGCTCGATGGTGATTGAAAAAATCCGAGAACCGTTTGCCGGACTCTATGTTAAGTGCAAAGTGGAAAACCAAACGCCCCGGATTGGCAACTTCACCTTGTTCACATCCCTTCTTTCCCTCTATTTTCTTGTCCCAAGGGAATCCGTGGAAGCATTCCGGAAGAGATTCTACAGTATCAGTGTGCGGAAGTCCCCGAAGCTTCTCCTGAGCGGACCGTGGCCACCCTTTAATTTCGTCGAACCAGACCACATACAGGGACAGAGCAAGCTGAACACCATCTTGTAATTCCCGAAGGCCGATGCTGGATTTGCGTGTACGGAATCGGGTGTTTGGCTGGAAAGGATGGGGTATGGAGAGTGCTGCTTTGGAAGGTATGGATCGAGATTCGGCAACTCGATGCGATAAGCTCCCTTAAGGGTAGGTTTGTCACAATCCATGGGACTTGTCGCAGTGGGAAGAGACCTGACCGAACGCCGCAAACTCGAAATGCAGCTCCTGCAGTCTCAGAAACCGGCTGTACTGGGCGTTACGGCCGGCGGGATAGCCCACGAAATCCGAAACCCCCTGGTGATCTGCTCGGGGCAAAGCCCTTTCAGGGCGATAGAAACTCTAAAAACCCCAGAGGCCGAATGAACAGCAGACAGATACCGTCCTTTCTCGACCTGCTGCACGCGGTATCGCAGATTGCAAATACGGCGGGGTTCAGCCGGGAGGCGGTTCAAAGACGGTGAAAGAGGGTGGTAAACCCGGAACGGTCTCAATGGCCGCATTTGACATAGCCCACAAGTTCTCCCAAAGACCATGAGGCCACACCGAGCACCACCAGAGGCGGGGTTTTCAGGAAATCCTTGAGATAAACAGGGTTTGTGACGTTTCTCCACGCTATCTTTGAGAAAAGCCAGGCCACTATCAGAAGAAAAAGCGAAGCGTACAAAGTGCGCGGTAAGAACGAGAAATTCCGGTTCTTGACGCGCACCCTGGCAAAGGAGAGGCCCGAAGCTGGGACATCGGAATGTTTACGGCCTTTTCCAGGTGGAGCTACCTTGAAGCCGGGTTATCTTGTCCATATATGGGCAGGTACCGGACTCCCAGATCGAATATCAGGATTCCCAGGGCAAACAGAGCAACCGTTAGGGCAATTTCCACAAATGATGGGAAATAATTTGCGTGGCGGTATCCTGCATAGGAAGTGAGGCTGACGTTGAAACGGGTAAGGGCTACCCAAAAAACGGCCAGGGATGCACTGCATAAGAGCCCGCTACTTGTATTCCGCACTTTTGGTAATATTAACAGGAGTACAGGCAAGACCAATGCAATGAGTAATTCTGCATGGAAAAGCAGATGGGTCGAATTAAACTCCCAAATCGTCACGCCTCGTATAGAGACATCCACTACTTTTATGACAAGGAAGACAAGCATCATGACGGCCATACCTTTAGCGAGATCGGAGAGAATTTTCATTTCGGGCTTTCTGCCGTAAACACGGGAACTGATGAGACTCTCCAGCACGATAACTCCCAATCCCCCGGCAATTGCGCTTACAAAAAAGAGCACGCTGATGGCCTGCGTAGACCAGAGGGCAGACATCTTTTCGGGCAGCAGCAGATAGAGCGCCCCAAGTGAAGACTGGTGCAAAGTAGAGAGCACAACCCCAGCCACAATAAGCAGTACGTAAATATTTCTGAAGAACCTCACCCAGTTTTCCGCCCGCCAACGCTCCAAGGCAAAAATGAAAACATCCAACCCCAGCACTGTGGTGTAGAGCATGACGCACCAGGAGACCTCAAAGAGCACCGACTGCGGGTTCCACATTATCAAAGGATGCCAGATACGCCATGGCATACCCAGGTCAAAGAAAAGCCCCGCCATGAACATAAGGTACCCCAAAAGGGCGGAAAGTTTGGCAGGACGCAGCAGCGGCCGATATTTCTTGAGATCGAACATATAGATGACGGCAGTCATAATGAAACCGCCGCTCGCCAGGGCCACTCCAGTGAGTACATCAAAACTGATCCACAATCCCCAGGGGTATGCGTCACTCAGGTTGGTAGTGGCGCCCAATCCAAGAAGAAGCCTCGCCAATCCGCAAATTCCCCCCAAGGCCACCATGGCGAATAGAATGATCCGCCCCAAACCGGTCTTTTTGTCCTCGGCCATGGCTATTCCTCCTTAGTCGCTTGCACTCTATTGCGCCGTTCGTTGAATTTGGTTAATCCCAGGGCCAAACCACCCGCAACCATAGCTATGAATGGGACCTTGCTCATCCACTCCCTGCCGCGTAAGCCATACGGAACATCTGCGAGATCGGTTCGAAACCCCACCGATTCCAGCCCCAGTTGATCGAACGGAACGGAAGTGAGGTAAAGCATAGAAGTGCCGCCTGCCGTCTTTTCTCCGTAGACCTGTGGAACGTACTTACCCGGCCGGCCCTTGATCCTCTGCCGGGCATCCTTCAGCAGATCGGATTTCTCACCGAAGAGGATTGCTTGAGTCGGGCACGTGGCAGCGCAGGAAGGCGAAAGTCCTATCGCCAGGCGATCGGCGCAAAAGGTGCACTTACGTACAAACGGCACCGCAGATTCCCATTGGAATTTGGGGATTTGAAAGGGGCATGCCATCAGACAGTAGCGGCATCCTATGCACCTCGAGTCGTCATAGGTTACCGGACCGTTCTCATTTTTCCGCAAAGCACCCACCGGACAGACGCTCGCACACGCCGGATCGTTGCAATGCATGCATTG
>JBEKQE010000115.1:0-15893 GCA_049520035.1 Syntrophobacteraceae bacterium
ACCACGGTGGGGACCCGGTATTCGCGCGCCAGAGTGGCCATATGCCCGGTGGCCGAACCTACGTCTGTAAGTATGCCCCTGGCTTTGCGCATGATACGCGAGTATTTGGGAGAAGTGTAGCGGGCCACCAGGATCGCCCCGTAGGGGAAATCCTTCAGGTCGTCATCCCCCTGGGCCACATAGACCTTTCCCGACGCCACACCCCCCTGGACAACGGTCCCCTTGCCCGAGAAAAGCACCTGCGCCGAAAGGCTTGCATGGTCGATGTAGAGACGATGGCGCTCCGGTTGGTTAGGTTGAACGTTAAGAGGCCTTGACTGCAGGATATAGAGATTGCCTTTGCTGTCAAAGGCCCATTCAACGTCCTGGGGACGCCTGTAGTATCTTTCGATCACTATGGCCGCCTGGGCGAGCCTCTGGATATATTCAGCCGAAAGACAGGGGATGTCCTGGAGATTCTGGGCAACGTCAATCCAGGCCGTCCCACCGTCTTGTTTCATGACCATTTTGCTTGCCTTGTGCCCTGACTCGGTCGAGATGACACTGTGGGGGGGCAGCCTGTCCAGAAAGAAGGTATCCGATTCGGCAAGGCCGCCCACAACGGCCGGCCCAAGGCCCCAGGCGGCGCTTATCACCATTGCTTCCTGTTCCATGGGAAGAGGCGCGTAAGTGTACATTGCGCCGCTGACTTCAGCATCGACCATCAACTGGCACCCGACCGCCATGGCCGTCTCACTTTCCCGATAGCCTCTGTGGAGCCTGTATCGCCAAGCTTCAGGCGTGTAGGCCCCTGCTATCACCCGCCGGTATGCTTGCAGAATACCCTTTCTCGGGACATTGAGCACGCTCTCGTACTGTCCGGCAAAACTGAAGTCGCTGTCCTCGCCCCAGGCGCTGCTCCTTACCGCAAAGCTCAAGGGTTCGCCCTGCCGCCTGCCGCCGATAATATCCAGCATGGCGTCTATATTCGAAACTACATGCCTGGGGATGGCCGCCTCTAAAATGCGCCGGCGCACGTCGTCGCACATGGCTTCGAACTCAATCTCGTTCTTTACGTCCACCGTGGCAAGGCAATGTTCTATGTGCCTGAGCAGACCGTTTGCTTCCATAAAATCGAAAAATGCCCTGGTTGTTATGACAAAACCATTCATGGTGGGCAGCCCCAGCGTATTGCGTATGTCCCCGAGATTGGCGAACTTGTTGCCCACCTCGTCATTGAGATCGCCATTGAGTTCGTCGAGCAGAATCGCCGGCCTGGTCATGGGAAAAGCGCGCCTTCCGGCCAGTTCCTCCTGGATCTCGTTTTGAATTCGCTCAAAGGCGATAAAAAGATCTACATTCTCGTTCTGGGTCATTACGGACAGATCTGAAATCAGCTTGAAAACCAGATCGCCGATTTTCTCGCTGATATCCAAGACATACTGGCCATCAAATATGTACTCGCCCCCGAGCTTGTCACCCATGTCGGCCATAAGTTCCAGAATACTGTTGTTGCGTTCCAGGATGCTCCTGAATTTCTTGAAGAGCACCGAGAAGGGGAGAGTAGGTTTTTGATGCGACCGGAATGAGAAAAACTCCTTCAGGCCGTGAATGAAATTCATTCAACCCGTTCCTTATGCGCAATTGCGTTCAAAACAGAGCCTCCAGGCGGCCGGTAGTCTCCATGCAGGGCTGAGGCCCCGCCGCTCAATGGCCCCCCCTGCCCTGAAAAACCAGTCCGATTCCAAGACCGGCGAGCAGGGCTATAATGGTGGCGAGGATGCCGTAGAGCGCCGAGTGCCCGAAGGCAAGGCCGGCGAGCAGAGCGGGGAAACCAACCAGACTGACTGTAACCGGCTGTTCAGCCCGGGCGATGACCTCTCCGTTCCTCACCGCGTCGAGTTCGACCATATAGGCGCCGGGACTCAGGCGAGAGGGGATCGGGACCTCTGCCCTAAAGGTTTTCTGTCCTTCGGATGCACTCCCATAGGAGATGTTTCCAAACATCTCCCGGTAGAGTCCCTCCTTTTGTTTCAATTTGAGAAATTCCTCGAAAGCGTTTTCGTGCCCGCCGCCGTTGCCTTCTATCATGACGGACCCCTTGAGGCCGGAGAGCCTCAAGACCCGGATCGAGGCCCCTCCATTGGCTTCGAGGCGGTTTAAATCAACGGCCGATGAGACCAGACATACACTGGGCACCCCTTTGAAGGTGATTGAATCCAGGTTCATCCACATGATGCCCCCTACTTTTCCCCTCACCTTCATGTGCAACTCACAGGCGGTCCCCATGAACCGGACGATGGCTTCGCTGTCAGCGGGGAGCGATCCGTTTGCGGTAAGAGTAGTCCCGTTGTAGAGCGCGCCAATGTTGATGGCCTGAGGCTCGACCGTCATCCGGGCAACGTCCTGCGCCGCAGCGCTGGAAACTGTAAAGAGGCAGAAGGCGACAAAGAGTAGAAAGTATCCGGTCTTCATTTTTTAATGTCCCCCCACATAAGCCAGGAGTACTTCGGGCCGGGCAAGCAACTCGTAGAGCATCTTGACCATGACCACGAGCACCAGTGAAGCCAGGAGTATCTTGAGTTGGTCCCCGCGCAGTTTCTTGCCCAGCTTGGCCCCGAGTTGAGCGCCTATAGACGATCCAATGAGCAGCACAAGCGCCAGGATAAAATCCACCGTGTGGTTTGTCCATGCCTGCATGATTGTAACATTGATACAGGTGAAAAGAATCTGGAACAGACTTGTTCCCACGACGACGTGCATGGGCATCCGCAGCATATAAACCATTACCGGAACCATGATGAATCCGCCGCCCACGCCCATTATCGCCGACAGGACCCCAACGAGTATTCCAAGAATGAGCACCATCAGCACTGAAACCCGCACACCGGACCGCCGGAATTCCATCTGCCAGGGCAGTGTTTTTACGGTGCGCCCGTACAACGATTCTTTCTTGATCCCGACCGCGTGGATCTTTTTTGGGGACTGGCGCATCGACTGAAGACTCTCTGCGAACATGTAGCTCCCGATGATTCCGAGCATGAGCACATAGGTGACATTGATCAGGAAATCGGCATTGCCGAGCTGCCGAAGGACCTTGATAATTTGAACTCCCACCGTCCCTCCGGCTACCCCGCCGACAAGGAGCAACAGGCCCATTTTGAAGTCGACGTTGCCCAGACGGAAATGCGCAAGGGTGCCCGATGTCGAGGCCCCGACGATCTGGTTGGAATCCGAAGCCGCCGCCACAGTCGGGGGAATGCCGAACATTATAAGAAGCGGCGTCATCAGAAACCCGCCGCCGACCCCGAAGATGCCCGACAGCAGGCCCACCACGCCCCCCAGGCCCAAAATTACGAGCATGTTGACGCTGTTCCCTGCGATTGGTAGATACAGGTGGAGTGGAATGCTCATGACTTTTGCTCTCTCCCGTGCTGAAGATTTTCCTTTTTGCGCTGGCTTACCAGCTCGACCCGGCACGCGATACGGTGCTGAATTTTGCGAATTTGCGCCATATCCCTTTCCCAATGAGGGTTCTCATCGTCGGGATACTCGGCTATCACCAGAGTTATGCGGTTTTGTTCGACGAACCGGATGACTTCTTCCTCGTAGTTGCCTTCGGAAATGAAATAATCGATTCGAGCACCTTCCGACTTGGCAATTTCGATGAGCAGTTCGAGACGTTCCCGGGTCCCGCATGGAGCGTTATGCTCCTCGATGCCTGCGCCCTTTACGGAAGGCGGGAGCACCAGCAGAGCACAAAGCTTCGCGTCTATCCTTCTCGCCAGCGAAATCGCCCTTGACCATGCGCCCCAGGAACCGCTCCGGCAGTTCATGCTAACCAGTATCCGTTCCATATCATCTCGTTCCTCTTTGCATCGGCTTTTTTAAGGCAATCAACGTGCCAAACCGGCAAAAGCGGGGAATAATGCGCGTTTCCTTGAAATCAACGGTGAGTTGTAATAAACTGCTGGTGTGTTCTCCGTTTCAAAATGAAATGGCAATCCCCGTCATTATGGATTCATATTCCATTTTGGAACAGCACCGCCGGGGTGCAAAAACTTCTCACCACAGAGACACAGAGGTCACAGAGAAGAGGATTTAGGAATTTAGGGATTTAGGGATTCAATTCCTCAATCCCCAATTCTGTAATCCATAGCCATTTCTGTTAATCCTGTCTGAAAATTTTTTCTCTGTGCCCTCTGTGTCTCTGTGGTGAATTCACAGTTCGTTGGGGAAAAGTGATGATAATGGCACGCGGCCCTTTTTGGCGTCGTCCGCGCATTCTTGGCAATCCGGTCCTGAGGTGGCTCTTTGGTTCCATAAAAGGGCAGATATTTATCGTCTTCGCGCTAACTTCGATCTCCATTTCCGCCCTGACGTTCCTCAACCTTTGGAGCCTCTCGACTGTAAAGGGCCGTCTTATCCTGGGAGAGCGCTATTATGACCTTCTTAACAACATACTCGAAATGCGCCGGTTCGAGAAAAATTATCTTTTTTACAATGACCTGGCGAGCATCCAGGAAGGAAAATATTACCTCAAGTATATCGACTCCCTGGTCTCGGATCTGTCCGGGGACATCATAAACATTACGGACCTGAAAACGTTCGAAAAGTTCCGGGGCGTCCTGGGCGACTACCAACGGATGCTCAGTCTCTATGAGACCGAAGGCAGGGCTGCTGCCGACCCCGAGCGGATACGCCGGCAAGGCAAGGAACTGACCGATTTTGCCGATGAGTTCCTCAGGATAAAACAGCAAAGAATCCGCAAGGCTATCGTGGAGGTATCGGTCCTGCCGTTCGCTTTCCTCGGTATTTTCTTTCTGCTCATGCTGTTAGTGATAAAACTGGTGACCCTTGGTTTGCTGCGTCCTTTGAAGGTGCTTCAAACCACTATCCAGGGCGTGGCCAGGGGTAACTACAGTCCCACCTCCTATGAGGGATTGCACACCGACGAGATACATGGCCTTATAGGCGCCTTCGACCGAATGGCCCAGGAACTGGAAGCCAATCAGGAGCACCTGCTGCAGGCCAGGAAGATCGCTGCACTCGGCACGTTTACCGCAGGCATCGCTCATGAACTCAACAATCCTCTCAACAACATTTCTCTTACGGCCGAGACCTACCTCGAGGAATACGGCGGCCGGATGGATGCCGAGGCTAAGGAACTGATCCATGACATCCTCACGCAATCGGAGAGGGCGTGCGAGATTGTCAAAAACCTCCTGGACTTCTCGCGTACCGAACGTCCGGCGCGCTCCAGCATCAAGGCCGGGGAAATCGTGCGCAGCACCGTTGCCCTCGTGAAGAATCAGATTATGCTCGCCGGAATAACACTTGATATGGAAATCCTCGAGGCGCTGCCGCCTGTTCGCGGGAACATAAGGAGTTTGCAGCAGGTCTTTATGAACCTGCTGCTCAACGCCATACAGGCCATGCCCAACGGGGGGGCCATAACAATAAATGTTGCCGCCGAGGGTTCGGACTTCGTTCGTTTCGATATCGGGGACACCGGGGTAGGAATGGAACCTGAGGCCATCGAACATATCTTCGAGCCTTTTTTCACCACCAAGAGCGTAGGCCACGGGACCGGTTTGGGCCTATCCGTGGCCTATTCAATCGTAAAAAGACACCAGGGGCAGATTGAGGTAAAAAGCGAAATCGGCAGCGGGACTGTATTCTCGGTATTGTTGCCGGTTGCCCGTCCGGAGGATTAGGCGAACATGCAGCAGGTACGGGTAGCGATAGTTGACGATGAGGTGACCGTATGCCGCCGCCTGAGCCAGGCCCTTTCAAGAGAGGGCTACGAGGTGGAGGCGTTTACGGCGGGACGCCCGTTTTTGGAGCGCATGCAGGTGGAACCCTTTGACGTCGTATTCTGCGATTTGAGGCTTCCGGATACCGGCGGCTTGGAGGTCCTTGCCCGGAGCAAGGCGATGCGGAGCGAAACGGAGGTGATCATCATCACCGGTTATGGCAGCATAGACAGCGCTATCGAGGCCATCAAAGACGGCGCGTATCACTATGCGACAAAGCCTCTGAAGCTCAATGAAATCAGGGTGCTGGCCAGGGGGGCGCTGGACAGGATCAGCATGCGCCGGGAGAACCTGCGTCTGCGCGAAGCCTTGAAGTCTTCGGCCGGCCTGACTACGATCGTGGGCAACAGCACGGCCGTCAAAGAGCTTTTCTCGATGATTCAAAGAATCGCTGAGGTAGACTGCAGCATTTTGCTCCAGGGCGCAAGCGGCACCGGGAAGGCCCTGGTGGCGAGGGCTATACACCAGTTGAGTCCGAGGAAGGACCATCCGTTCGTATCTTTCAATTGCGGCGGGTTCACCGATGAACTCATCAGCAGCGAGCTTTTCGGCTACGAGAAGGGGGCGTTCACCGGGGCCGCAGCAACCAAAATCGGTTTGCTTGAATCGGCTTCGGGAGGAACGGTATTCCTGGACGAAGTCGGCGAGATGCCTCCTGCTATGCAGGTAAAGCTGCTCCATGTCATCCAGGAGAGGCGTATTCTGCGTGTCGGGGGCGTTCGCCCGATCGATCTGGACATCCGGGTCATCGCCGCCACCAACAGGGACCTGAAACATGAAGTCGCGCAGGGTAACTTCCGCGAGGACCTTTTCTACCGGCTGAACGTGGTGACGATACCCTTGCCTGGGCTGAGCGAACGCCGCGACGACATACCGCTTCTTGTCAGTCATTTCATCGAGAAATACTGCCTTGCTTTCCGGAAGAAAGTCACGGGCATTCAGCCCCAGGCGCTTCAGATCCTCATGGGCTATACCTTCCCCGGAAACGTAAGGGAGTTGGAGAACATCATCGAGCGGGCGATCGCCTTGAGCGACTGCAATCAGATAAGGCCTCAGGATTTGCCCCAGGACATTCAGCATCTCGAGTTTGATACTATGGAGGGGGAGGGCCTGCTGCCCCTGGACGAGTTCGAGAAGCGCTATATTGCCAGGGTCCTTGAGACGACGGGCTTCAACAAGGGCCTCACAGCACAGATCCTGAACATTCCCCGGACCACCCTCTGGCGAAAGCTCAAGGAATATAAACTGGGATAACCGCAGCGGGCATACTCGGATATCCTGATGAGTTCACCTGATGAGATTAACCGGCTGATCGGTGAGTTGGAGTCCTTGAACACCGGAAAGCAAGCAGCCGAGCGGCTCGTCGAGTACGGCCCGTTAGCCGCCGCACCCCTGCGCCGGTTTCTTTTGGAAGGCATCCCACGCAAAATATTCCAGCCACGGTTTTGGGCCGTCGAGGCGCTGGCGCGCCTGGAGGCCAAAGACGTACTGCTCGAATACCTATTCCAGATAAGGGAAATTCCCGACCCCGAGGACCGGTTCGGCGAAGAGGCTGTAGAGAGCGCAGCCGCTCGTTTTCTTTCTGCATGGCCGGACGAGGGCGTTTACCAGTCTTTGCTCAAACTTTCCGAACTACGGATGCTGCTTGGCTTGATCGATGCGCTGGGGGAGTTTAGACGCCCGGAAGCCATACCCTATTTTGAGCGTGCCCTTGAAGACGATTTTTACCGGTCAGCCGCAGAGGAAGCTTTTCTGAAAATGGGTGCAGAGGCCCGGGGCGCCCTGGCAAGCTCCGCAATGACTCCCCTGCCCAGCCTTGTCATGGAGACCCCGTCCAGTCTTCACCGGCGACGCAGTGCGGTCAGACTTCTGTACAAGATTGGAACGCCTCCGGAGTACTGGCAGGTCCTGCGGGAGCTGATCCATGACCCGGATGAAGAACTCTTCGTGAGTGCTTCAAAACTCGGAACAAAAATTGCCTCGGAAGAAGACAGGGCGACGATTGCCCGTCGAGTCATGAAACTGTTATCTTCTGTCCCCTGGTATCTGCAGGAAGATATTGAGGAGGTCCTGGTCCTGCTGGGAGCTGATGCCGCTGCTGATATTGAGGAGGAAATCTCGCGGCGAATGAGGCAACCGGAAGAAGCTCGTGCGGTCGATGTTCGACTGAGATCCTTGATCAGGGTGGGGCGACGGCTCAAATGAATGGCGAGCGGGCGCGCTTCAATGTGAACCAGCACCGTGAGAGTCTGCAAAGTCCTGTCGGCGCTTGACAAAACTTTTCCCAGGTGTATAAAAAAACTGAGAGGTGATGGAGTCCACCGTGGAGCGCCATGCGTGGCTGATGACTCCTATCCAGGCAAATGCCTGCCGGTAGGAGTCTGAAGATTGGCAACTCAAGCTCCTGCCGGGAAAACCGGAGGAGCTTTTTTATGGACAACATCACCCGCCCCCGAAATATCTCTCACCTGATAAACCATAAGGGAAACCCGAATCCTGCCGATACCAAAAACTGCGGCACTTTGCCCCTGGAGGCAGATTACTCTCCTCCCGACTTCCCATACGGACCCGATCACAGCGGAGAAGCACCATGCCCGGGAGGTCCTGTTTCAGCGACTTTCCACAGCATACTATTTGAAAAAACCGGAGACGGCATAAAAAAAGAAACACCCGAAGCGCCTGCGTTTTTTGTTGATTTAAATCTTGATCAGATCATAGACGCAATCACGGCCGGCAGGCAGGAATATAATTTACAGCCGTTTTTTTACGCTCCATTGAACGATATCGACACGGTCAAGTATCGTCATGAAATAATGCGGGATCTTCAAAATGAAATTCTATTTGAGCGTATAAAATCATTTGCTGAAAAAATGCACACAATGCGCGCACATCTTGCCCAGGCAGACAAGCTTTATTACAAATATCAGAAGGAAAAATGGTTCTTGGACGCGGTGTCGGTTTATTGCGATGCCGTTAACTGTCTGCTAAATGATTTATCCCTTGTAGATATAAAATCTCGCGGGTTTTCGGCTCTCCGCGAATATCTGAGGGACTATGCCAGGTCCAACCGTTTTACGATGCTCTTGGCGGAGACGAAAAAGCTTATAGCCGATCTGTCTTCAGTAAAATATTGCCTGCTCATAAAAGGTAACGGCATCAAAGTTCGCAGATATGAATCTGAAATCGATTACAGCACCGATGTGGAGGAAACATTCGAGAAATTCAGACAGGGAGCAGTGCAAGATTACAGGGCTAAATTTTCGGACTGGCCGCAAATGAACCATGTTGAAGGGGGAGTATTGGATTTGGTAGCCAAATTGTATCCCGACATATTCCTGAATCTTGATGACTACTGCGCTGGAAACGGTAATTATCTCGATGAAACGGTCGCCGTTTTTGACCGGGAGATACAGTTTTACCTCGCCTACCTGGAGTATGTCGCAAAATTCAAACGAGCGGGATTGGAATTCTGTTATCCGCAAATTTCTAGTGAGCGCAAGGAAGTCTTCGATCGTGAAGGATTTGATTTAGCCCTGGCCGATAAACTCATTAACGAAAACTCGTCCGTTGTCTGCAACGATTTTTACCTCAAAGACAAGGAGCGGATATTTGTAGTATCCGGTCCGAACCAGGGTGGTAAGACAACCTTCGCCCGCACCTTCGGGCAGTTGCATTATATGGCCGCCCTGGGCTGTCCCGTCCCCGGCACAGAAGCCCAACTCTTTCTGTTCGACAGGCTCTTTACGCATTTTGAAAAGGAAGAAAACATCAATAATCTCAGAGGCAAGCTGCAGGATGACCTGGTCAGAATTTACGAAATTCTAAACGAGGCCACATCAGACAGCATTATCATAATGAATGAAATTTTCACTTCTACAACATTAAACGACGCGGTTTTTTTAGCCACAAGAGTCATGAGAAAAATAATAAATCTGGATTTGCTATGCGTATTTGTAACATTTATAGATGAATTGGCATCTTTAAGTGACAAAACTATAAGCATGGTCAGCACGGTGGCGCCCGAAAATCCGGCATTACGAACATATAAAATTGTGAGAATGCCTGCGGACGGGCTTGCATATGCGCTATCAATTGCGGAAAAGTACCGGCTTACATACGAATTCTTAAAGGAGCGCATAAAATCATGAAGGCGTTCCTCATGTATAAGGACCATGATTATGACATACATCGGAAACTACCGTCGAATGAAAAAGCGCTGACCCAAGATCTGGAATTAAATACGCTGTTCAATGCCATGGGGCTCGGTGATGAATTTTTATTCGAAGTGGCGAGCAAAGTTGTTTTATCCAGTTTGAACGATCTGGACACAATACTATACCGCCAAAATATTCTGCAGGATTGCGTGAAAAATTCTTCCATTGTCAGGCATATCTACAACATCGCGGCAGAATCAATCGAAAACAAGAGAAAGCATTATTGGGGCCTTTCAAACAGGTATCCCAGCTCAACTCTGCATTATTCGAGAGAAGTGTTGAAGATGTTTGTGGATCAGCTTCGAAAACTTAAGAATATCGCCGATGAACATGCCGATAGATTTGAATCGGAGGGCTTTATTGCATTTTTTGCGATGCTCGAGAAAGAACTGAATGATGAATACTTCGGCGTCGTCCAAGATCATCTAAGGGAACTGAAATTCCGCAACGGAGTTTTGAGCAGCGCTGAATTGGGAACCGGCAATAAAGGTACTAATTACATGCTTCGTAAACCACAAGACAAAAGACAGAATTGGATGGAGCGGTTCTTTGACAAAAAACCGCCCGTCTATACCTTTCGGATCGCCGATCGCGACGAAGGCGGCGCAAGGGTCCTGTCGGAATTAAAAGACAGGGGGATCAACTTTGTGGCCAATGCGCTCGCCCAGTCCGTTGATCACATTCTCAGTTTTTTTAACCTGTTGCGGGCCGAATTGGCCTTTTACATAGGTTGTCTGAATTTGCACGAGCATCTTGCCCAAAAGGGGGAGCCAATGTGCTTCCCCGTGCCGGTGGCCCCCGGCGAACGCAGACATTCTTTCAATGGATTATACGATGTCTGCCTTGCTTTGTGCCTGAAACAAAGAGTTGTGGCCAACGATGTGAATGCGGACCATAAAGACCTTGCAGTAATCACAGGCGCCAACCAGGGCGGAAAATCGACTTTTTTGCGGAGTATAGGTTTGTCGCAATTGATGATGCAGTGCGGTATGTTTACGCCTGCCGAGTCTTTCTGTTGCAATATCTGCGAGGGCCTTTTCACGCACTACAAGCGAGAAGAAGACGTTACCATGAAAAGCGGAAAACTGGATGAAGAACTCAGCAGAATGAGCGATATCGTAGACAATGTAACGGCAAATTCCCTGGTGTTGTTTAACGAATCATTTGCAGCGACAAACGAAAGAGAAGGCTCGGAGGTTGCCAGACAGATAATTTGCGCATTATTGGAGAAGCGTATCAAGGTTTTCTATGTGACGCACTTATATGAATTTGCACATGGTTTTTTTGAGAAAAAAATTGAAAACGCTATTTTCCTTCGGGCTGAAAGGCAAGCCGACGGAGGGCGAACTTTTAAAATGATCGAAGGCGCACCATTGCAAACCAGCTATGGCGAAGATTTGTATAACCGGATATTTGGAACAGACGATTAAAGTCATCCTGTTGGGTTTTGTTAGTTTCTTCACCGATATCAGCAGTGAAATGGCCTATCCCTCAAGGTGAGGAAGCGAAAGCCGCTGGCTGCGACCGGATATGGTTCGGCGGGCATCGGCAGGATTTTTCTCTATTTTGCTGCCTCCTGGGGAGGAATACTTGCTGGGAGGGTTGTCGACCGCTTCGGCAAAGGGATCAGGTTTCCGAAATCCAGACTGCGAAAACGAAATACGGAGCGTGATATCTCTTGACATTGAGGCTCACTCCATGATAACCATAGCAACAATATGCAGGGTGATGAAGTTCGCCCCTAACCGCCCTGGCAAGGGATGATAACTTCTATTGAGGTATCGAGTAGAAGTTTTTTATTTCCATAGTCCTTCTACCGTAAAATGCAATTGGAATCTTCTTTGTTGGTTTTTTGACTTTATGCTCCTCCCTCAGCTCATGGTTCGATCATGGCCGGGCAGCATGCAGGCGTAATCGAAGCTCCGGGAGACCGCATTGCAAAAGGAGGCAATATAGATGCTTACGCATGAAGAGATTGAAATTAGGAAGAGCTTGCCGCACGTAGGGGATACTGTTCGCAGCAAAAAATATGGAACTCTCTGGCGCGTTATGACGAAGAGTGAGAGGTGGGCGCCAATGGCGGATGATCCACAGAGCAGCAATCCTCGCCTGGTACCAGCCATTTATCTCGGCTTCTGGAAAATTGTGCCAGGACACTCCCCTGGAGTGGGTCAGATGCTAGGTTACTTGTATACTGCCTTTGACAACACCTTTGAAGCAAACTGGGAGATTGTGGAAGGACAATAGTTAGACTTCCAGCATGGATGGCCTGCCGGCTCACTCCAGAGGCAAAAGCAAATGCCGGTATAGTCTGATCGCCGCTCCCAAATGGGGCAGGCCGGTTGTCGCGGGAAAGAGAAACGGGAAAGATGCCTCTGCCCCATTCTCGGCAAACTTGATGCAAAACCACCCTGGAAGTAGTGCGCTACCCAGTTCGACACTGAAGATGTTCTCCAAAGGGATTGAATGGATGGAAGCGTCAGTCCCTTTGGCGTGGTAATTCTCTGAATACATTTGGTTCTTTTCCGCTGTGAAGCCTCATAATCAGCCGGCCTGACTCTTTGCCTCTCGATCCAGGTACATCCGCATGTCCTGGATGAACCGGCGCATTCGCGATACGACCATGTCCAGCTCCCGTGCCGAGTCTTTTGACAGTCTACCGTGGTCAATGTTTTTAGAATCGATCTCCTCCAGGGCCATATCAGCGAAAAGCACATAGGTGCGGATAGCGTCAAGAGAACTCTTACGGCCCCCGGGGGGCATGATCCCGTACTGCTTTAGAAGACCACTGACCTCAACCCTGAAACGGGAGATATATTCCAATATCCTTTCACGCTGCTCCGGGGAGATATCGCATACATATTCCGGCAAAAATGAAGGCAAGCAGGCATTGTCGAGGACATGCCCGGTGTCGGAAAGGAGCTTGTCCACATGCTCCAGTGTGGCCAGAAAATTCCTCTTCTGGTCCTCATTCAGTTCCAGCATCCAAATATCCTCAGAAAGCTTATCCCTTACCGGGAGTGTGAAATGATATCTATTGAAGAAAGACGATGAACTTCTTCCCGCATCCTGGGAACGGTTTGCACAAAGACCCTACACCTCTTTATCCATTTCCCACGGGAAACAGACTCTCTTTGCCCCGACAGTGTGAATAAGAGCGCGCAGATAAGCATCCTTCTCATCCTGGTTGTGCATATGGCGTCGCAGGGCATCCCGTTTCAGCGCATAGTTTCGCATGTCCTCGGATATTTCGAGGAAGCGGCGGGCGGCATGATCGAGCAGAAACCGGACCAACTCTTTTGTTGGCATGTCACCGATCAGCGTTCCCAGGTGACGCAGACAAACCCCCTGAGAGTCCGTGTACGCTTTCCGGCCTTCGCCGGTTCGCACAAACCCGGCTAACCCCTTCAGGTACGTTTCTTCAGCGTCTCGGACCAGGCGGCAGACGCTGCAGCGGCTCGGGTCTTGAACAAGCGCCTGAACGGATTCACTCGGATTTGATTCTTCAGATGCCGCAAGCCGGCCCAGATCAGCCGACAGCCGCTCCATAAGGGTCGAAAACCCGGTGGAGAGCCCTTGGGGAGATGCCATCGCCTCCAATTGCCACGTGTGAAGAGAACAAAAACCAAGAGAAGCCGCATACGCGCGCTGGGCTCGTTCCTGCGCCGAAAGTGCATACTGCCAGCTTGCAAAGAAATGGGCCGCTGCATCGTCCATCCGGTTACAAACCGCACAACCACGGGTGTTTAAATCGCCTGCGAAATCTACCCTGCCTTCGATACCGGCCGTTTTTTTGACTAATTGCTCCAGGCTTTCCCGCTCTTCTGTCGTCTGTAGTGAAAATTTGGCCGGTTGGATTTCCGGTTCCGAAGAAAGCTCCCCGTATGGAGGCGGTCTTGCTTGAAGCATCTGCGTTCGGATTGAACTGAGTCTTCTCTCAATGCCGGCCGGTATTTCCATCTCGCCGGCAAACTCTTGAGTATCGAGTTCCACCACCCGCCGGCGTCCGTCGATGCCCTTTAAGAACCGTTTGCGTTGCAAGGCTTGCATGATGCGGGATTCGCTTTCGGCAGCCCGTTTCTCCATCTCGAGGCCCATACTGTTCAAGGTATGGTGCATTTCCCTCAGAAGCTCATCTCCAGCATGGCACGCGCACGCACCGACAAGGCCATGAATCTGCTTGAGCAGACGTTTCCTGATCCATGGTCCGACAATGAACACCGGCAACAAAGCGTGCAGTATGGAGGTCTTGGGATTCCACTCTATCTTTGCGCGGTTTGGCTGAGTCAGCACCTCGTGGATGGGCGGCTCGCAGCCCTGCCCACCACGGAAAGCATCGGCGCCGCCTGCCCCGAGAATTTCCCCTGCAGAAACCGGGACCCTTTGCAATTCCAGCTCGATCCGCGCCCACTCATTACCCAATATCTCAAGAAGCTCGGGATTGAAGCGCTCGGTTTGTTGTTTTGCCCATTCATCGATGTCCTGGAGCAGACTCTGTAGTGCATGTCGCGCGAATTGACGCGCCATCCTGAAGGAAGGCTTCCAGCTCAACTGTAGAAGAGTTTCATCGAGGTTTTGAACCAGAGCGCTGGTCTCAACAGCCAGAAACGCGCCGGCCTCAGACGAAATCCTTTGTTCGGCCCATGAGATGACCCGCTCCCGAATCTCAGTTAGCAACCTCGCCCGGGCTTCGCGAAGCGATTGAAATCGCTCCGCCAGAGCTGCGGTCTTCTCCTGAATTTCTTCTTGCGAAACCTCTCCTGCCAGTTTCAGGAGATGCATCCCCCCGGATACCTTTCTTGCTAAAAGAAGCGCCTTGTCCAGCACCGAAACCAGGAGCACTCCGCTTTTCTCATTTGAGAGAAAATCGGACAGGGCCTCCTGCAGGGCCTTTACCCCGCTTTTCTCGTACCCGTCTTCTTTCCCTGCAAGGGTTGATGTCAAAGCCATCGCCGAAGAGACCGGATAAATCCGGAGTTCCTCGGCCTGGACTTGCCGCCTCAATGTTTCGGAGATGAATCCCATGATCTCCTGCCGCTCGTCGTCAGCAACCAGGTCAATCTTATTCACTACAAAGAAGACCTTGCGCACGTGTTCCTGGATGCTTTGCAGAAAATCGGTTTCCACCCGCGTTAATGGGGTATCCACACTGGTCACAAAGATCACGGCGTCACTGCGGGGCAGATAATCATATGTGGTTGCCGTATTGGCCTCGATGGCAGAGCCTATACCCGGAGTATCAACGAACTCCAGGCCCCTGCGAAGAAACTGAACGGGTAATTCCAAAGTGGCGCATGTCACTTTCTTTGCGTTTCCCGGATTTCCCTTCTGGGTCACATGCTCTGCTATGCTTGAAATCGGCACTTCCTCGGGGTAAAAAACCCCCTTCCCCAGAATGGTGAGCTTTTCCCTCGGGCCATACTTCAGGACCGTAATCGCCGATGTAAGCGGCAGCACTCCCGTGGGCAGAATGTCCCGCCCTATGATGGCATTCATGAGAGAGCTTTTGCCGCGTTTAAACTGGCCCACGACTGCCAAAGCGAACCGGTCTTCGGCAAGTTTGACCATCAACTGCCGGCATTCTTCGGCCTCCCTGTCCCCCAGATGCTTTCTCAAAAAATCCGAAAGAGTACGGACCTCATGGGCGATGGTCTGCTTCACGCGGGTATAATGTTTGAAGCTGGAGAGGCCGGGAACCGGTTCCGTCTCCATGTGCCTAACCTCAATTCTTTACGGGCAGATGATTCCTGTCAGTTTTCAAATCTCATACCAAGTTGCGTTCAAGAACGTGCTAGAAGCGAGCATACGAAAGTAGTATAGCCCCTTGTGGGCGCTTGGAAGTGCGGACGGGCACAAGGCCCTATGCTACATCAACTTGAACGCA
>JBEKQE010000116.1:0-25275 GCA_049520035.1 Syntrophobacteraceae bacterium
GGCTCCCCTTTGGGCCACTCAATAAGCAACCACTGCCTGGGGGGCCGGCTTTTAACTTTGGCCGGCCGATGTGCCGGCAGCACTCGGACTGCGGCAAAACGAGAAACAAGTCTGTGTTTGGTTCCTTGTCGCCACTTAATGGTCTTCCACATCGAAGCGGGAAGTTTGAGAGCAAACTCTTTAACCGTAAATACCGCCATTTTGTTCGTCTCGTTATCGGGAGGCGGATCGCCCATACGCCCCCTTGTCTTCCGGGGTTCATTGAAGACAATGGTCTTTGCTTCGACTTCGGCAACATAGAAAAGCTCCCGATCAATGAGGCCTTGCCGAAAGGGATTTCCGTTCCCGTAAGCGCAGTCACAAACGATGACCCCCTTTGGGATGTCCCACAAGGCCGCTTGGTCGATCAGACCCAAAGCGATCTGCCATTTGGGCTTAAAGGAATATCCGCTCGGAACACCCGCATCCTTCATTCTCAGAGGATCATCTGTCCAAGCTTTCGGAAGGTAGAGCTCAAAATTGACCGGCATACAGTCATCGGCCGTCGCCAATTGGAGCGACACCGCAATCTGGCAGTTTCCCACTTTGCCCAAGGCGCCCGAGTACTGACGGGCAACCCCGACAGAGTGTTTCCCCTGTTTGGGAAACCCAGTATCATCAACAATCCAGGCAACAGTAGGGACCATCTCCCCGACCATCCGTTCGGCCAGTTTCTTTCGAACAGGATGGTGGTCCCAGGGACTTTGACCGACAAACTGCTGCAGCGCCTGGACATTGCCGTCCGGCAACCGAGCGGCCATGGGCTCGATGGACTTTCGTTCGCCGTCCAAAAGCAATCCGCGAACATAAGCATTTCCCCATCGGCGCCTCTCCAAACGCCCTACAGGCTCAAGAAGCCCCACAAGGAATGCTTCGAGCCTTCTGCGACACGACTGTAATTCCTTGCTGTCCATAGATATCCCCTCCCAATATCTATATAGAACAGCAAGGAGAAGATGTCAATCACTTAACGTAGTAGTGCTAGCTAATTAAAATTGGTGTTGAAAATACAAAGTCAAGTCCAGTATGGGCGGGTGGCCGGCAGCATCGACTATTGACGCGGGAATTTAATAATTATTTCAATAACCTGAGAGATGGCGATCTCCCATGCCCTCCTTTAGCCCCCAAGGGCCTAATTGCGCCCATCCGGCCCATACAGGTACGCCTTTTCAATAATCCCGGCCGCCGTCATCCCCGATCTTTCGAGTTCTGCCATCCCCTGGACCGACAACCCGAAGCCGTGTCCTTCTCCGATACCCTTGAAAACCCATTCGTTCGAACTTTCATCGTATCGGATCGATTCCGGGCAGGCAGGGAGTTTTACGTAACGGCGAAAGACATCGCACGGCAGATATTCTTCTCCGGTCGCATGGAAAAGATGAATGGAGACGATGCCGTTTCTGGTTCTTTCCCGCCGCATGTCGAGCAGGACCTGCTCCCCCGTAAGCCGGGTCAGTTCGGAGGAAGGAACGCGCACCTCCCATCTCTCGCTTCCGCCTTTTGAAAACGGCAACCAGTCGAGTTCCTTCTTTCCGGCGATTTCGTCCAGCATACGGAGCAGTTCCACATCCGTCTTCCCGCTCCGTTTCGAATCCTCGCACCGGTTTCCCATGAAAACCATGCAATGGGTTGAATCGCAGACGGATTGGGTTTCCGGGTGTCTTGCGCCGCCGTGCACCCCGTTCCAGACAATGACTGCACGAAGGGCCCTTCGGGGTTCGCCGCGGAGGTCCTGCGCCTCGGAATTGAGAACCGCGTCGGCATAGCTTTCGGAATCTGTTTGGAGGACAATCTTTTGATTATTCGGCGAAATCCTGAAAATTCCCGAAACGCATCTCTCCGTTCTGCTTCCACGGGCTAAAGAATGAATGCGGAAGCGCCCGCACGTGCTGACCCGCGTTTTCCAGCCGTCCGCATCCGAGCGTTCGAAGCTCGGGCATTCATCGACGATTTCCCAGGTATCCGGGAGCGTGAGGGTCATCACCGATACTTTTACTGTTGCATACTCGGCCGGAAACCGGGCGGACCAACGATCGAGGAATTTGGATGCGCGCCGCAGGTTGGATGCCCCGTTGCCCCCGATTGTGCGGAAAAGGGCCAGCAGGACCGGGGATTCAGCCGGCCAGGCGACCATGAGATGCCCCGCAAGTGGATTGCCCCTTGTATCCGAGACCGTCCCGGTTTTCGAAACGGCATGGAGCTTTTCGAGAATTTGCTTGTACTCCGCGGGTTCCGAGTAGAGCGTCGTGCCGGCGGCAAACCCGTTGCGGGAAAGTCCGGGGAAACGGTCAGGCTCACGCAGGAAGGATGCGCGGAGAACCAGCGCGAGGTCTTTGAGGTTTGCCTGGAAGGGAAAGGAACTGTTCTCATCCCGCTCCCCCAGGCAAATCCGCACGGTTCGGTCGCTCTCGATCGGCCATCTTTGTGTGAGAACTCCGTCACTCAGCACCGAATTCCCGGCCGGGGAAAGCAGCATCCTGAGCTTGCCAGGGTCAAGGCTTCCTTTTCTTGATGCGAGCCTTGCGGTGTCGCTTGCCGCAAGCTCCTCGCCGAGCTTTTCGCCCTGTCCTCCGTTTAGCGAAGCGGCATAAGGAATCTTGAGAAGCGAGCCGGGCGGATACTTGGAATGCAGATCGCCCTTTGCTTCAAGGACACGCCCGGACGGAAGGTTTATCAGAATGTAGCTGAAACCGGTTTCAGACCGGGGAACGGCGGCAGTGACAAGTTCTTCGATCTTTCCGGAAATTGCGCACGGTTGCCCCGGCCAGCCGTACAAAGCGATCAGGTCTTTTAATGTCTGATAAGAAATGGGATCAAGCGGGGCGCCTATTCGTATCCGGTCTCTCAAATGATTGATTTCGGCTATTGAAGGCTGCTTGACCGGCTGGGACGCCTGGATTTCTCCGCTGAAATTTATCGCCGCGGCTTCTTCCGCCCAGAGCGGGAGTTTGCCTCCACACGTCCGAAAGCTCGCCTCATGCATCAGTTCGTGCCGGAAATAAACCTCCGGACCGGAACTGCCCAAAGGGTTTTGCCGAAGAGTGATGGTGCCGGGCCGCCAGCCCCCGGCGTGAACGGGGCCAAAGCCGTCCTGAACTCCGCCGTCATAAACTCGAACCGGATCGGACTCCGAAGGCGTAACGTAGTCGCTTGCGCGGAGTTGATCCAGGGCAACGTTTCCGATTCGCTCAAGCTGAGCATCATGCACTAAAAGACCAAAGAAGAGTATGGAAGCACCGGCCTCCAGGAGAACGACTCCTTTGAAGAACCGCCATAGGGAGTCGAACATGGCCGGATCACTCCGTTTCAATCTCCAGGGCCGACGTATTTCCCCAGAGGTCGTCATCATACATATCGAAGGCGCGCGCGGGCGGTATTGACGCCTTTCCGGAGAACCCCACGCGCCAAACCTGGTACACCTTTATCTCGCCTCCCGGCAACACCTTTGCGATTCTTACCGTTTTGTCGGGGTGGCGCTGCGTTTCCATGATCGCGCCCCAGTACGTGTCGTCTTTTGGTTGAATCTTTGCGTCCGCCAGGTAGGTTTCATCTTCCGGAATCGAAAGCGCTAAGGAAGGAATCCCATCCTCGACCACCATGAAATGGCTGGGCATCGAACGCACATCGCCCTCCGGGACGCGCCGCACCAGAACCTCGCTCACCACGAGGTCCCCTTTTTGCAGCGGCCGGGAAAGATTGAGAATCTCACTGCCTTGCGTCGTAATGCGATAGAAAATTCTCTCGACCACCAGCCCGCGAGAGGATGCCCTGACCGCCGGGAAGGGAACGTCTGCCGAGATTGTGGCGGAGGCAATCTCATCAGGCTTTATGCCTTCGACAGTCAGCGCAGAGATATTTGCCAGTGGACCGGGCTGCTTGAAGATACCGACATATCCGAACGGGATAGGCGAAAGGGTCCCGAGCGTCTCTCCGTTCCTTTTGCGCACGAGGATATTTCGGGATTTTGCTTCGCGATCCTTCGTGAAATCGGCCGCTTCCCTGGCCAGGGGGCCCATTGCGTTGAGAATCACCTGGGCTGTGTCGAAAGTCGATCCCCACTTGCCTTTCTTGAGATAAGAAATGAGCAGCCGCTTTAGCTTGATTTCCAGTTCGGGGGGAAGCGAGCCTAGTTCATCCAGGACGCCCATTCCCGACGAAACCAGGTAGGGCGCTCCGAACCCGAAGCCGAGTTCATTAAAAGTCCCGAGGTTTTCCCCGGCAATTTGAGCGAAATCTTCCGGGCCGAGCCGATCCAGAACCTTGATCAGTTTTTCCGTCAGATCTTCCTTGACCTTGGTATCCTTATACCGGACGACGAACCGGTCCCATTTGTTATTTCCATAGCCGGCAAAAATCCGCAGTGCGTAAATCAGTTCATGCACCCCCGGGTTGTCCTTTTTCAGGACGTTTTCCACAAATTCAACCTGCTGTTCCCAAGGCTGATGATACGAGCCGAGTTCGGCAAATCTCGACAGGTTGTAACCCACAAGCGCGGACTGGCCGGCGTCGTCTGTCTTAACCTGCTTCGACAGCCAGGACAGCCCCTGGGAATACGCTTCGGCCGCTCCCTCGACCTTTAATTTCTCGGCAAATTTGAGACCGTAGAGGGCGGTGAGGGTCACAGGAACCGAAGGTTCCGAATCCCCCGGCCACAGTGCGAATCCGCCATCTGACTTCTGATTCTGCCTGAGTTTCTTTATACCGAGTGCCCCGTTTCTTTCCGCCGTGACCAGGACTTCGCTGAGCGGCCCCAGTTGGTCATTGGTGATTCCGGCCTTATGGACGAGTTCCATCAGGACGAGGTTGGGGACCGTGCTGTCAACGAGCTGTTCGGTACAGCCATACGGGTAGGAAACCAGGGACGCGGAGGCGTTGAGCGCTGCTCCCAGCAATCCCGGACTGACCTGGACCTTCAGCTCCCTGGCGCGTCCGGCTTCAGGCAATTGCGTATCCAGGTGATCCTGCTTCCGGACCGCGGCAAAGGACTGGTTCATTGCAGCCGGCTTTACCGGAATATCGAATTCCTCGGCGCCTCCTATTCGAACGCTGCTGTCCCCTTCCAGCGCCACCCTGATAGTGCTGCCGCCCTCGCCCTTCGTCTCGATCAAGAGGGGCTGGATGCTCTCTCCTTTTGCTTCAACCGAAAAACTGCGCGAAAGCTCCTTTTCGGCAGAAGACGCCGCACCTGAGACTTCAATCTTTGACCTGAGCGGAATACTTTGTGCCAGGTAGTTAATCGCCTTCACCAGGATGGATGCCTTCTCGCCCTCACGCATGAACTGAGGCGAAAAAACTTCGACCGAAACATCGGAAACGCTGCGAAATTTATTGATCGATTCGCCGACCCGGCCTTCCTTGTCCGCTGCAATGGCGGTGACCAGCCACTCGGTGATGTTAGCCGGCATATCCACGGTGATGGAAGCCCGCCCGTCGTCGCCGGTCACCACGTGCGGGAACCAGCCGGCAGTATCCCTCAACCCTTTCTTGGTAGGCTTGCTCTGGCTTTTCAGGGCACCCAGCCGGAAGTTCGGCTTCTTAAGGATATCGGCATACCCATAGCCCTTAAGCTCATCGGAGTAGAAGGTAGCAAGGTTGAGTTTTTGCAGCGGATAAAAGAAGTCGAATATGGGCGGTCGAATCTCCGATTGAACCGCGTAAACCGCGCGGTCGACAACGGTCACCGCAAGCTCGGTCTGGGCCGCTGGGCGGCCGTCCGAGTCTTTGACCTGAAAATCGATCCTGAATGGCTTGAGGGCTTCCGTTTCCTCCCGTTCGGGGAAGATGTCCACTTTGAGCACCTTATTTCGCGGAATGATTCTGAAACCGAGTGTCTGTTCGCGAAACTTGCCGCCGCCCATGGGCACGGTGATCGTTTCATAGAAGCCGGTCCCGTACTCGGGGCGCGCTTCCACTTCGAACCAACGGCTCCTGCCCTTGAAAAACGAGGGCTTAGTCTCGAAAATCCGTTCCCCCGCAATGGTTTCCCAGACGGTCCCACTCTCCGACTTTCCCCAGCCGGAGGGAAGAAGGGCCAGGACCCTGGTTTTTTCTCCTGGACTGAGGATGGTCGTCGCCGTGTGGAGTTCAAGCTCCTGGTTGTCGAAAACCGTTTCTCCCTCGGCACCGCCCACTATCATCACAGCCGGTTCGGACCTTGCGGGGTGCCGCATTGTCTTTCCGTCAATCGTCTCCAGGACGGCCACGGCGGAAAGCCGTCCCTTTGCGGTGAGCTCGGGCAAGGGGATTTGGCATATCCCCTGGTCGTCGGTCGAAAAGGGCAGCGTCGCGAAAACATGGAAATCGTCTGCGCTTTGTCTTATTCCCAGGTTGACAACGCCTCCGCCCCTTGGAGCGGCCTTTCCATCCGGGTAAGTGGATCGTACGGCAACGGATTGTCCTTTATCGCCGATGCCGGCGGTCGTTTCGCTAAACCGGACCGCCGGCTGCGCCTCTGACAGGGTTACATAAATATTCTCGGAAAGTACGGCCTGAGCACCGGCCCGGTCTGCCGCGCGCACCAGGAGTGTATAAATCCATTCGCCTTTGTCTTTGGCCCGGGTTCCGGGTATTGCCTGCTGCCAGAGCGCTTTTTTCTTCTTCTTGATGGCTTTTGGGGTGTTAACATCCACGACCGGAATTGTGAATTCGAAGGATGCCTCTCCCGATTCATCCACCTTTGGAGCCGATTCCCAGGTGTTCATCTGGCCGTAGTCGACATTGTCTGCAAGCCTGGCTTCCACGGAACTGAAAACGCGCCTGGGTTCGGTGAGGGAAGACGCGGACCGGACCTTTCCGAAATAATCGTTGCCGGCCGTGAGACCGCCTCCCGCTTCGGCTACCCATTGAGGTGTTTCAAATTTCTTGCGGTACAGGAACACCTCATATTTCAGGTCCCTGGGCACGCCGCCGCTGTACCGCCTGGCCCGGAACTTTAAAAAGAACCGATGCCCCTGAGTCACGGTAGGACTCCGGTCTATCAGCTCGAGATAAAAAATCGGTTTGATGTAGTCTCGGACGCGAAACTCTCCGCCATAAGGTTTTCCATCGATTTCGGCCACCAGGCGATAAAGACCCGGCGGCTGGAGTTCGTCCAACCCCAGGGTACCGCTGAAAGAACCGTAACCGGTCATCGGGACTGTTGCGTGAAGGTCGGTGGGTGTGCCGTCGGCACGGATCAGGCTGATAAGCGCTTGCTTTTCCGTGGATGCGGGCGTCTGGAGCTGTCCTTTTACCAGTTCCCGGACGATCCCCTTGAAGAAAAAGGTCTCCCCGGGCTTAAAAATAGGCCGGTCCGTCACGATAAAAACAGAATCGGAGTTCGTCTTTACCGGAAGAAAATCCGTATCCACCAAGGCTTTTCGACCCTCGTTGGTCTGGACTCTGACGACCAGCTTGCCGTCGAGCATGCCGTCCGGATTCGAAAAGGCCACCTCCCCGAACTGGTCGGTCCCTTTGTCCGGCTTGACCCATTTTCCTCTCGAATCACGATAGCTTACATCTGCTTCGGCAATCGGGTTGGACTCACGGTCGATCACGTGAACCACGAATTGCTCGGATGATTGCTTCACCTGGACGGACAGGCTGCTCACCTGCAAAATGCACTGGGCTTCGGTAATTCCCTGCACCGCCTGGACAAGGTAGACTCCGTCCGGGAGCGGATCCAGGCTTATTTGCCTGATTTTGTAGGATTGCTCGCGCCAGTAACTGTCACCGAACCACCATCCCGGGTCGGTGACTGATTTCCCTCCGAACTGCAGTTCCAGGTAATACTCCCGAACGGTCTCGAATCCGACCGGGGCACTTTGGATGATCTGCTCAGGGGGTGTAGCGATCGGTCCCTCGTTGGTACGCACAATCGAATCGTGAAGGGGGGTGTCCTTGAATACTTTTCGAAATTCAGGATCGAGCATCCCGCGCAAAACCCGGAGGGGAGGCTCGGTCTTGTTCAGTCCCTTTACGAAATAATACCCGAGGTTCAGATCCGAAACGGGTTCCTCGTAGCTCCGGCTGACCTGGAACTGCCCTTCCAAGAACCGGTCAAGGTTTTCCGGACGAAGAACCCGGACAACCATCGGTTTGATTGTCTCGGTATAATCAAGTCTTATCTGCGGTCTTTCGACGCTCGAAAAACTCCTCTCGGCCGTCAGGTAAAACGGGCTTCCCGCCTCGGCATCGAGGCAGTAAGAGAAAAGGGCGAGCCCAAGCAAGGAAAAAGCAAGCAAGCGGCGGATCGATTTCATTGCGCTGCCCCCTGGTTTACCGTAAACCCTTTCAACTGGATCATGTCCCCCTGACCGGCGGTCCCCGAGTAAGCAAAAATAGGAAGGCGTGAGAAATCCTTTTGGGCCTCCTTTTGCATTACTATCCTGGCATCCTCGTAGAGTTGGTTCTTTCCGGCATCCCCGGCAAGCGTCAGTTCGCGCATGGCCACCCCTGGATTTAAGAACATCATGATTTGCGCGCCTTCATACTCGCCGCGTCTCGATCCGCCCTCCCAGTCGAGGACGCTGAGCGACTGCCTGGCGCATCCTTCCCTCATCCGGTTAAGCAGATTCTGGGATGTGGCGGCCAGGAACACTGTCCCTCCCCCGCACTCTGAGGTAAGGTCCTGATCGGCGAAATAGCTGCTGAAGGATGCAGTTTCATCTGTTTTGGTCTGAGCGGCGATGACCACTCCCATGCCGGAAATCCCGTCTTCCGAGTGTTCGAGATCCCAGATGAGCGCAAATCCCCCCTCCTGAGGACCGCGCGATACCTCGTCTCCCGGTCCGTTCGCGGCAAGCTTGCTCCACCAATCTTTTTCCATATTGGGCGGCACGTAAAAGCTGGTCACCACGGCGGCAAATGCATCGTGGGGAATTCCGGCGAAAACTCCCGAAAATATCTTTGGACGAAGATGCCGGGCAAACTTGCCGCCGGGAAACCGAATCACGCCGGGGTCCTTGTCGGCCGGCCATCCGAAACCGGCGGTCACTTCCCAGGATTTCTCACTGGTGACCACGGGAAGGAATCTGTCGACAAAAGCCTCGGCCCGCACGGTCAAGACAACAGGGGACTGCGGAGGATTGACCGGGGGGGCAGGCTCGTTTTCGAGAACATTGAGCAGTGCTTCGAGACCATTTGACAGGTAAACCCGATCATCGCACTGTGTGAGGAAGATGCGCTGCAGACCAATGCTCATCTCCAGTAAAGGTTCTTTGAGCATGGGGATCTTGTAGGCGCTGCGGGCAAGCACACCGCAAAAAACCGGCAGCGCTTTTGCGGAAAAAGCACATTTACGGCGCACGAAAGAAAACACAAAACCTTTTTCACCGTGGGAAATATCATAGTGGAGCACTGCGTCAGCCCGAAGGGCTTCAATGAACAGCCGGGAAAGAAAAGCCCCTTCGATACCGCTTACCTGGAGATCTTCAGCCCGGATTTTGGAAGTGTGCTGTAGATCGTGGAAAAGCCCCCGGAAGAGTTTAGTGCTGAGCAGGCCGTCTTCCCCGCCCTCTTTTTGAAGCCATTCGGCGGTCTTGTCGCCATCCTGGACGTACAGGGAGAAGCCGATCGGGTGCCGTTTCACCACCCACTTGGCTCTTTGGCTGCATCCCTCATTCATTTTCTTTAGATCGGCAAGTGTGGAGCGCTTCGGGGTATCACCGCCGATCAACTCCGGGCATTTATCCTCCCGGCCCGCATCTTCGTTCTTGACGACTCCCCCCGCCAGCTTCGTATTTTCAGGAGGCACCGGCTTTCCTTTGACGTCCTTAAACTGGAGTTCGAGTTCCAAGGCTGGCATGTCCTTGCGCACGTAAGTGCTCAAGGGGGCCGAGTGAAGGCTTGCGGCCATCCACATAACAAGCGGGACCCCGACAACAGCCGCGCCGCAAATCGTTATCAGAATGTTTCTTGCACGCTTGGTTTGATGCGGTTCCACTCGAATACTCCCAGGAAGTGAGGGTTTGTGATATCCGGTATCCAGACCGGATCGGGTGAATCCATCAAGTCGCCCACCGTGACAACGCGGACCCCGCCTTCATTTCCCTTTTCGCCATTGTGATAAACGGCAAGGTTTGCGGGCCGGTCACGGACAAAGATCATCAGGTGATACGGCTCCTCCATATCGAGGCCTTTACGGAACACCAGCAGGTCGCCGTTTTTGGCCAGATCGAGATTGGAACCCTTATTTCTGAAGTTGTACCCGATGAGGGTTTCCGCATCCGCGAAAGCTCCGAATCGGGGAGTGGCGTCCTTTTCAATCCCAGTTTGCCACATGAGCGGAAAAGTTAAAAAGATTCTCCGGGAAAGCTCAGACAGGGGCGGCAGGTGAAGGGGGGCCGGGATGCCGAGCTTTTCGATCTGGTCAGGGGTACGGGTTTCAATCGTCTCACGGTAAACGAACCTGACCAGCCCCGCACAGTCCCTCTGATCCCTGTGCCACTCGGGACTGATTTTTCTGGCCTGCTGGAGGGCAAGCAGCGTGACTGCTTCGCGCAAAGCCTTTTCATCCTGAGGGCGCAGATAGCTGTAGTCCTCATTTACATCGGAGGCCTTGGGCTCTCCTGTTTGCTTGTACTCCTTCACTTCCGGGGGCATTTCGGATTCGGCATCCTGCCCCGGCACGAAAATTCTCGGGGGCTGATTATTGCCGGGGATGACAATGTAGGCAAGAGTCTGCGTTTCTCCGGGTCGCGCCAGGGGCCGTTGTATGCGCTTTCTGCCCTCATTGGGCAAACCCTCGTTTGTGAGGATATCCAGGTTTGCCAGAGTATGCCGTACGGCGCCGCCGGCCCAGTAATTGACGTCCACCCGAAAAACCCCCACGGGAGGCGCGGGGTGCACGTACAGGTAAGGCCCGTATCCGGGCTGATCGAAAGCGTCCCCTTGCTTGTTCAGGAAAAAGATCCCACCGGAGGGGGATTCGGTTTTGGCCCAGTAAACGTGCGTTTTGTCCGGTTCGTAGACGTGGAGATCGGTATAGACGCCATCAGTATCGGAAGTAAGAACGATCTTGAGCGGGATCGCATTGATGAGGGCTTCCACGGAAGAGCTCGCGCGAGCCACACCCGCCGCGTTCGAGCACTCGACTACGATGTTGTTGATCCCTTTTGCCGCCGGGAACTTTCTTGAAAAAGCCCCCCCTTGGGACCGGACGTAGTAGCGCACCCCGTTTATGTTGACCACCAACGGATCGGCGGTTTGATCGGAGCAGGTTCCGCTCACTTCGACCTGCATGCCGGTCGTCCACCCTCCTTCCGGTTTGGTGAGAGTGAGTACGGGTGGTTCGGCGCCCTGACCGCCGATTTGTTTGCCGCGCCGCTCCAATACCTCGGGGTTTTCCGATGAAGTCGCACCGGCAAAGGGAACAAAAAACTCAAAAAGGCATGCAAGAACCACCAGGAACGACAAAGCGCCATTCATGGCCCGTCCTTTCAAAAGGGGTTAGGGTGTGGTCTGTTGGAGAGATATTGACATTAGTCCGGAACCGTGTTTGCCATGTTCTCTAAACTGGATGCCTCTGTCAAATACATAATCACACACGATTATTTATTGGCAGCAAACATACTGGAAAATCTCAAGAACTTCAGAACGTTATGCAATCCGGCTGCGGCGACCTCGAGCCCTCGCTTCGCGTGCTCCCGGCCCTTCACATCTTCGAAATCAAGCTCGTCGGGCCCCGGCGTTCCATATCGAATCCAGATCGGTCTTGACAATCGGTAGGTCGGACCGGCCGTTCAGATATTCGGCAATCTGCAAGTGCTTTTCTTGTAGCTCTGTGAACTAACCATTTGAAACAACTCATTATTAGGCTATCGTACATCGGAGTGAAATCCTAAATATGAAGCTGCTATTTCATTTCACCATTGACCAAAAAAATATTACAGGGTATCAGCGGAAATTATGTTGAGATATTCGGAGTTTCCGTTTCAGGCTTTGACCCCCCTGGATATGAGAGAACGATGGTTGATAAAGATCGACTATCCCCTGAGTTGGAAGAACCGGGTAGAGCAGATCGCGGCGATCAACGGTTTTCACAATCCGAGTTGGCTGAGATCGAATCTTATTACCGTTCACTTTTGGAACATAGCCTTGATGCTGTTTTCCTGACCTCTCCCGATGGAGTTATAAGAGCTGCGAATTCGGCTGCCTGCAGCTTATTCGGGATGACAGCAGAAGAGATCTGTCGGGTCGGGCGCAAGGGTCTGATCGACCCTTCCGATCAACGCCTGGCCTGTGCCTTGGAAGAACGAGCGCGTACCGGCAAAATTCGTTGCGAACTTCGGTTTGTGCGTAAGGATGGCGCCAGTTTCACCGGAGAGGTCAGCTCCGTGATCATCGGCGGAGGAAGCAAGTCGTTCGTTATTCTCAGGGACATCACGGAGCGAGAGCTGGCCGAGACTGCTTTACGTGAGAGCGAGGAACGTTATCGCATTCTAGCAAATAACGCAACGGACGTTATATGGACGGTCGATATGAACATGAGACTGACCTATATCAGCCCCTCCGTGACCCGGCTACTAGGGTTTAGACCCGAAGAGGCCATGGCGCGGACGATGCGGCAAGCATTCGCTCCAGTGTCGTTCGAAACGGCAATGGCGTCATTTGCTGAAGAAATGGCGATCGAAATATCGGGGCGTGGCGATCCCGGTCGAACACGCATTCTGGAGTTGGAACTGATCCGCAAAGATGGGACTACGGTCCTGGTGGAAGGGAATTTTTCTTTTTTACGGGATACAGCCGGCAAGGCAGTCGGCCTTCTCGCGATGGTGCGTGATATTACCGAAAGAAGGAAAGCTGAAATAGCTCTCATATCGGCCAAGCAGGAGCTGGAGGTGCGTGTCAGCGAGCGCACTGCTGAATTGGTCGAACAGGCGAGAGCCCTTGAAGAATCGAACGTAGCATTGAAAGTCCTTCTGAGCCACAGGGACAGGGACCGCAAGGAAATCGAGGACTCAATAACTCATAACATCCGGAATCTCGTTTTTCCTCACCTCGAGCGAATCGGTCAAGGAGTCCTTTCAGGCGAGCAGCTTAAGAACTGCAGCAATGAAATTAAAAAAATTCTGGAGAACGTCATTTCCCCTGCCCCCGGACGCTTGTCCAGCGCGGGACTTAGCCCGACCGAAGTTAGGATCGCCGAAATGATCAGATCCGGCAAGAGCAATAAGGAAATTGCGGATTTGCTTTCCATCAGCGACGGTACTGTAAGAAAGCACAGGGAACATATAAGAAAGAAGCTCGGACTGACAAACAAGAAATCCAATCTTCAGACCTTCCTGCACTCTCTCCAGTAAACCAAAAATGCGTATATGTCATACGCAGTATATTAGCAATTTGGTGTATTAACACATGGATGTCCATTACCGATTAGTATGCTATCGCCGGCAGGTTTTCAGAACCTAATAGAACTGTTGACCAGGTTTCAAGAGGCTGGGGAATCAGTCGGCGCTTGGAGGGCAGCACAGCCAATATGCACTATAAGGCCAAGCAAACATTGAACGCAAAACAAAGTCAGATGAGGAAGCCGTCGACCCTCTTCTGAGTCCAGGTCTTACTCTAAAATCAGGAGAATAACGTGTTCAAGAACTTAGCACTTGCAACCAAAATCTACAGTGGATTCGCCGTGATCGGTCTATTGCTGGTAATTGTCAGTTTTTATTCTTTGACCCAGATTAGCGCCATTGGCAAAGGGATCGAGCTTGTAATCCAAGACCGATTTCCTAAAACTGTTGCAGCCAATAATGTACTCGGTGGGATCAATGAAGTTGCCCGATGCATGAGAAACATGCTCCTGCTGGAGAAAAAGGAGGATATAGACAAAGAGGCAGAGCGGATCGAGGCAATAAGGAAGAAAATCACTGACGAGTTGAACGAGCTCCTGGAGACAGTGACAACCGATCGGGGCGGAACAATAGTGCAAGAGATTTTGGCGGCCAGGCAAGCCTATACGGTTCCGCAAAAAGAGACAATTCGCCTTGCCTTAGAGGGTAAGAAAAGCGAAGCTACAGAGATACTCATCAAAGACGTTAGGCCACGCCAGTTACATTATTTCGACAGAGTTGACGAGCTCATCCGCTATCAAACCGAGCTGATGAAACAAGACGGGCGTGAGACCGAGGTACTCCAACGCAATAGTGCACGGGTGATTGCCGTTCTGAGTTTTACTGCCCTGGTTCTTGCCGTCGTGAGCGCCATATTCATGGTGAGGGGTATTACCAGGCCAATCAATCGGGTAATAGTGCGCTTGAGCGATGGCGCCGACCAGGTGGCCGCGGCTGCAGGCCAGGTATCGGGGGGAAGCCAGCAGCTTGCCGAAGGAGCCTCAGAGCAGGCGGCCGCTCTTGAGGAGACCTCTTCATCCCTCGAGCAAATGGCTTCCATGACGCGGCAAAATGCTGGAAATGCCAATCATGCCGACTCCCTGATGGAGGAGATGGGCAAAGTGGTGGACAAAGCGGGCCAGTTGATGACCGACTTGACTGTTGCCACGAAGGAGATTTCCACTGCGAGCGAGGAGACAGCTAATATCGTCAAAACGATTGATGAAATCGCCTTCCAAACCAGTTTGTTGGCGCTGAACGCAGCGGTTGAGGCGGCCCGTGCCGGCGAGGCCGGGTCCGGGTTTGCCATAGTGGCTGATGAGGTGCGCAATCTCGCCATGCGCGCGGCCGAGGCGGCCAAAAACACATCGCACCTGATCGAAAACACGGTGAATAAGACTAAAGAAGGTGCGGAAATGGTGCAAAAGACCGGTGAAGCTTTCTCGCAAGTGGCCGGCAGCTCCGCCAAGGTTAAGGAACTGGTGGGCGAAATCGCCGCGGCATCCAACGAGCAGGCCCAAGGGGTGGGTCAGGTCAGCAAGGTGGTCGTCGAAATGGATAAGGTTGTTCAGCAGAACGCCGCCAATGCCGAAGAAAGCACCAGCGCATCAGAAGAGCTTTCCGCCCAGGCGGAGCAGATGAAGGGCAATGTCTTAGATTTGGTGGCCCTGATAGGAGGCGCAAGAGGAAAATCGGGCATTAAAAAGGACATGTCGAAGAAGGTTGCGCACTCTTCACCGCAAAAAATCGCTGGCCCGAGGAAAACACCGCCAAATAAGGTAAAGGCCGGTAAGGGTGAAGTGAACAAGAAGGCAAATGGACACTTGAGAGTCCAGTCACAGGCGGAGCAGATCATCCCGTTTGATCAGGAAATAGCCGATTAGCTTCGAATGAGAAAGAAAACTTATGAGTATGGGTTCAGTCGGCTCACATGCCTGTGTGGCGGTTCTCCAAACAGCCGCTTGTACTCCCTGTTGAACTGCGTCGGGCTTTCATATCCAACCGCTAGTGCTGCCATTTCAGCATCTTCATTCTCCGCCAGCATCAGACGCTGGGCCTCATATAAGCGCAACCTCTTCTGAAACTGCAAAGGGCTGAGGGTCGTCACCGCGCCGCGCATGATGCTCGCGGCGCAGATCACGGCATTCCTTCGCCCGCTCCAGGTGGTCGAACTTCCGGTCGCTGCGCCGCGGGCCGATGGCGCGGTAGTGCGCGTGGAGGCGAGCGGGGTCTGTCGCAGCGACTGGCACTTCTGGAATCAGGACTTGGGGTAGATGGGGTTCAACCTCGCGCTCCCCGCAAATACGGGACACGAGGTCGGCGGCGTGGTGGAGGAGGTCGGGCGCGACGTGCGCACGATCAAGGTCGGCGACCGGGTGACGATCCCTTTCCATGAATCCGACGGCACATGCCCGCATTGTCGCGCCGGGACCACGTGATAATTCCGGGGGTCCAGCGCCTGGGCGGATGGGCGCAGTATGTCACCGTCACCGCGGCGGACTTGAACTGCATCAAGCTGCCTGACGGGGTCGACACCTTGTCGGCGGCGGCGCTCGGCTGCCGCTTCATGACGGCCTACCGCGCGGTCACCTACCGCGGACGCGTGCAGCCCGGCCAATGGCTCGCCGTGCAGGGGTGCGGCGGCGTAGGGCTCTCGGCCGTGCAGATCGCTGCAGCGGCAGACACCTTGGTTGTGGCAGTCGACGTTGACGACCGCAAGCTCGCCAAGGCTCGCGAGGAAGGCTCTGTGGCCACGGTCAACGCCTGCGGCCTCACACCGGAGCAGGTCGGGCAAGCCGTCAAGGACGCGACCGGCGGCGGTGCGCACGTATCGATAGACGCGCTCGGCCGAGGCTTCACCTTCCACCAGTCGTTCAACTCGCTGCGCAAGCGCGGACGGCATGTGCAAGCGGGAATCACCTCGCAGGAGGAAAGCGGCCAGGTTGCACTTTCGCTCGACTTGCTGACCAACCTGGAGTTGGAGGTGGTGGGCTCGCTCGGCAACCCGCACCCCAAATATGCCGAACTGCTTCAGCTCGTTGCACATCAGAAGCTTCGGCCGGCACGGCTTGTGACACGTGAAATCGCCCTCAATGAGGTGACCGACACGCTGGAGCGCATGACGCGCTTCGACACGGTCGGCTTCGAGGTCATCACGCGGTTCAACTGAGGTTTGCCCGCGGCGCGGGTCGCATCCATCGCGCCGTCCGGCGTTGAGCCTACATGGGTCGGTATCACATACGTTCACTTGGTCCTATTGGGAGATCCGATATGCAGAAGCGCAAGCTTGGGAAGATCGGCCTGGAAGTCTCGGCTCTCGGGCTGGGCTGCATGGGAATGAGCATGGCCTATGGTCCGCCCGCGGACAAGCAGGAGATGATTGCCCTTATACGTAAAGCCGTGGAAAGCGGCGTTACACTCTTTGACACCGCTGAGATTTACGGCCCCTACACAAATGAAGAACTCGTAGGCGAAGCTTTGGCTCCGTTCCCTGGGCAAGTAGTGATAGCCACCAAGTTCGGGATCAAGCTCGATCCCGGCGGGCAGCAGGTCCAGGACAGTCGGCCCGAGCGCATCAGGCAGAGCCTTGAGGGCTCGCTCAAGCGGCTCAGAGTCGAGACTATTGACCTCTACTATCAACACCGCGTTGACCCGGAGGTGCCGATCGAAGACGTGGCTGGAGCGGTGAAGGATTTGATTAAGGAGGGCAAGGCAAAGCACTTTGGTCTCTCTGAAGCAGGAGTGCAGACCATCCGTCGCGCGCACGCAGTCCATCCGGTCACTGCGATCGAGAGCGAATACTCGCTGTGGTGGAGACGCCCTGAAGAGGAATTGCTGCCGACGCTCGAGGAACTCGGAATCGGGCTCGTTCCCTTCAGTCCTCTTGGTAAAGGCTTCCTCACGGGAAAGATCGACGAGAAGACGACGTTCGATAAAAACGACCTCCGCAACATCGTCCCTCGTTTTACGCCTGAGGCCCGCAAAGCCAATCAGGCATTGGTCGATCTACTCGGTACCATCGCGGGAAAGAAGAAGGCGACCCCCGCCCAGATCGCGCTCGCCTGGCTGCTGGCCCAGAAACCTTGGATTGTGCCGATTCCCGGCACTACGAAGCTGCATCGTCTGGAGGAGAATATTGGCGCGGTCGCCGTCGAACTGACACCAGAGGATCTTGACGAGATAAATAGCGCTGCCTCAAAGATCACTATCCATGGGGAACGGTATCCAGAAGCCCTGGAAAAAAGGACAGGCCTCTAAGGGGGAAAGAACTTTGTGATCGGAATAGCCTCGCTCACGGGAGAGAAGCGAAAAGGACGAAGAACATGGCAAAGAAGCTGTTGATGATATCTGGAAGCCCAAGAAAAGGCGGGAATTCTGACACCTTATGTGACCAGTTCATGCTTGGAGCCAGGGAAATCTTGCAAGCTTTTCCAACCCCCGATTTACCTTCTGCTGCCAGGCGTTGGGATCTGTCAACCCCTGGACGAGTTCGGCTTCACTCTCCCGCTCAGGAACACATTCTACCTTGGAGTAGATTTCCCCTTCCCCTCTCTTCTCTCCAAGTCCTCTGGAGGTCCTCAATAAGATAAACTTAAAATAATATCAGCTAGATAGCAAGTTCAAGGACTATTTGCAAATAGTTGTACAAGCCTTAACTTCCCGAGCCTTCTTTCCCCGAGTTCAACAATATCCGCCGGCATTCGACCCCCCTAACGGAGAGGGGATATCAGAAGTCTGACAAGATTCGAATCCCTGACTTCCGACTTCCAACCTCCGCGCTGTGTACTCTAAACTTATATTGGCAACCCTGCAAGTGTACTTGATTTCCGATTTCATCAGTCATAATATGAGAGCTGGTTAGCGCGCCTGTTCTGTTAATCTGACCGAGAGTGAGGCGCCGAGGTGTTGATTTGACATATGGCACGAAGTGTGCTTTTGCATAACGTGATTTGGTCAGACCTGTCGCAGATTTGTATGCGGCTTTTGCAGAGCCCGGATATGCAGTGCGAAAAATGGTAATTTATTCATAATTTTACCCGAAGGAGACCGGCATGAAAAGAATTATCCTGATCCTGACCATAACCCTGCTTTCCATGACGGCATTACCCGTGCTGGCCCAGCAAGTTCTGCCGCCCGACCCAACCATGACAGGACGCTTTATCGCTGAACCCATGGGAGAATTTATTATTTTCGACGCGTTGATTCTGAGACCGCTGGGACTCGCCTCAATGGCGGTCGGCGCTGGAGGCGCTGCCCTTGCCGCTCCGTGGGCCAGATCTTCACACTCCGAAAATCGAGTGAGAAGGGAGCTTTTGCAGAAGCCCTACTGGTACACATTCTGCCGGCCGGTCGGGGACATCGAATTCTAAGCTCCCGCTTGACCCATTATGGCCAATAAGAGAATCGCACTAACGGGCGGCATTGCCACGGGGAAAACAACCGTGGCAAATAGATTCAGGGAACTCGGCGCAATAATCCTGGATGCAGACGAATACTCGAGGCTAGCCGTAGAGCCCGGGACTGCCTCTTATACGGCCCTGCGGGATCGCATTGGACCGCTGTTTTTTAATCGGGACGGGACCCTCAGAAGGCAAGAACTGCGCCGGGAAATCATTCGAGAACCGGCCCTGCGTAAAAGAATTAACGCTATACTTCATCCATACATAATAGGGGCGATGGGGACTGAGTGGGAAAGACAAAAAAAACTTCATCCCCGAGCAGTGCTCGTATTCGATATTCCTCTGCTGTTCGAGGGAGGATTTGAAAAAGATTTCGATATCGTAATCCTGGTTTACTCCACTCCTGAGGTCCAGGTCCAAAGACTTATGCAAAGGGACAAATTGTCCTCCTCCGAGGCCGAGCGCACCCTGTCCATGCAGTTTCCAATCGATTCCAAAAGGGCTCACTCCGATTACATAATTGAAAACAGCGGAGAGATCGAACGTACTCTGCGCCAGGTAGATGAAGTCTGGAACAAAATCTTGAAGCAGGCAGACGAGAAAGTCTGATCTCATTGATATTACAAGCCTATCTCAAGGCCCACCTCGGATAGACCACGCCCCGCCATCATCGTCAAACTATCGACACTTTAGTCCGGCTTCACCGGAAAATTGCTGTAAAAGCCCAGTGAGCATGAGTGCTCGGGGTCCGGCCTTTTCAAGATTTCCGGTCGCCGGCTTGAGGGCGTGGAAGAATGAATTTAAAAGTATTATTATGACTTCCGATGCAATAAACCGACACTTTAAGTGGGGAGTCAAATCTTTATGGAAGAAACGATCAGAACGCTTGGCATTCTGAAGGCAAGGCATTTCAGCGCCAGACTCGATGCCGTGAGACTCCGGACCGGCAAGGTGACGGAGCGAATCAAGATAGACCATCCGGAAGCCGCAGCAATTCTGGCGTTTCCGGACAGGGACCACATCCTTATGGTCCGTCAATGGCGGTATGCGATAGGCGATGAAACTCTCGAGATACCCGCAGGCAAGGTGGACCCTGGTGAAGCAGCGGATGTGTGCGCCGGCCGGGAACTCATGGAGGAGACCGGGCAAAGGCCATCGCGGTTGCTCGAAATCTTCAGCTATTATCCTGCCATCGGGTACGCCAACGAAGTTATTCGAATTTTTATGGCTTGGGGCCTCGAGAGGATTTCGTACCAGGAGGACAAGGACGAAATATCCGGGGTGGAAATGGTAAAACTGGACCAGGTTCATGATATGATTATGTCTGGCAGGATTCGTGACGGCAAGACGGTCATCGGCGTATCTCTTTTCCGGGCCAAAATGGAGCGAGGAGAAATCCCGGATAATTTTTTTGTGTGATCTGCGATGAAGCCCAAGGTCCCTATAACACGAAACGGCCATCGAAGGCTGATAAGAGAGCTTTCCCACCTCAGGAGAAACGTGCGTCCGGAGGTGCTGGATGAATTGCGCGAGGCCAGGGGTTATGGCGTAAAGATTGAAAACCAGCAGTATCTGCTGGCGCGCGAACGCCATGCCATGCTCCAAAAAAAGATAAACGATCTGGAAGAAAAGCTTGCCGGTTGTGAAATAGTCGTTGGCCGCAAGTTCTTTTTCAAACAGGTGGGTTTCGGGACCGTAATAACCATCAAAAACCTTCACTCCGGTGAGGTCAACCGGTTCCAGATAGTTGGGCCGTGGGAGTCCGACGTATCGGGTGGCAAGCTTTCCATAGATTCACCGGTCGGCCAGAGCGTAATGGGGCATCGCGAGGGCGACGAGGTTCTGGTTTACACGCCTTCCGGAACCCGTTCTTACCGGATTCTTTCAATCGAAATCTGAAACCCCAAACCGGCCTCGCCCCATGTCGATCTCAGTTCAAATATTTGGATTGCTTTGAGTGTAGAATCTTGTGCGGTGTGAAAAAACCGATGCGGCTTCTGGTTGTGGAAGATGAAAAGAAGGTGTCCAGCTTTATCAAGAAGGGCCTGGAGGAAGAAGGCTACGCGGTCGATGTGGCCCTGGACGGGAAAACCGGCCTTCAAATGGCCATGGACCGGGTTCACGATCTGATCGTGCTCGATATTCATCTGCCGGGACTTGATGGCCTGAGCGTTCTGCGCGAGCTGCGCGCGGGAAGAGTGTCAACCCCGGTGCTGCTGCTGACTGTAAGAGCAAATATTGAAGACAAGGTCCTGGGTCTGGATGCAGGCGCTGACGACTATCTCACCAAACCGTTCGCATTCCAGGAGCTTGTCGCCAGGATTCGGGCGCTGCTCAGACGGCAAGCAGAGGCAAAACTTCCGGTGCTCCGGTTTGCCGATCTCACTCTCGACCCTGCTCGCCGCATGGTCTTCCGAGGCACCAGGAAGATTGACCTGAGCGCAAAGGAGTATGCTCTCCTTGATTATTTCATCCGAAATCCCGGGCGAGTACTCACCAGGACCATGATCGCCGAGCATGTGTGGGACTACAACTTCGACTCGATGACCAACATCATCGACGTATACGTGAACTACCTTCGCAGGAAGATCGACTCAGATCGCGAGCATAAACTCATTCACACGGTTCGTGGAGTCGGCTATGTGCTAAAAGAGGAATAATCCTTGTATATCAAGTCTATCCGGACACGTCTCACAATTTGGTACACGTGCCTTTTGACCGTTACTCTGCTCATTGTGGGAGGGGCGGCATTCGCGCTTTTATCGTATAGCCTCTCCCACGAGATGGACAGCGCACTCGACAGTGTTGCTAAAACATTGATCGAACGGGATCAAAGCAGGGCCGCGACTTTTCTTCCCTCTGAAATCGATCAGGCTTTCCGCCGTTTTTTCGGTTTTTCGCCATGGGATCATTATTTTCAGATGCGCGATCCATCCGGCAACCGTGATGAACACCGGTCTTTGCCTTCTACCGGGAAGTTGCCTCTGAGCGGCAAAGCTCTCAATAATGCAATGCGGGGTCTATCTTCTTTTGAGACAGTGGAAGGTCTCGGAGAGTATCCAGTGCGGATACTGACCATGCCCGTAATGGAATCCAACCGGGTGCTCAACATGATCCAGGTTGGAATGTCCCTGAAAAGTATCAAGGAAACCCATCTTCGGTTCCTTTTGATCATGGCGGGGGTGCTCCCTCTCGGCCTGGTGCTGGCGGCATCCGGCGGATGGCTTCTGGCTGACCGGGCGTTGAAGCCCGTAGACCGGATGACGGCCACTGCCCGCCGAATAAGCGCCGAACATCTTAGCCAACGTGTGGATGAGACAGGAACAGGCGATGAACTGGACAATCTTGCCAAAACCTTGAACCAGATGCTCACACGTCTGGATGCTGCATTCAGCCAGGTCCGCCGGTTCAGTGCCGATGCCTCCCATGAACTTCAGACCCCCCTCACCATTTTGAAAGGTGAACTGGAGGTTGTCCTGCGTTCGACAAGAACACCGGAGGAATACCGTGCAACCCTGGAGAGTGCCCTGGAAGAGGTCGACAGGATCGCTCACCTGGTGGAAGGACTCCTGCTTTTGGCTCGCGCCGAAGCGGGAGTGCTGAGAATGGACCGTCAGGAGGTAGACCTGGGACAGGTGCTCGAAGAGGTTTACACCCGATTAAAACCTCTGGCAGACTCCCGTAGGATAGAACTTCGGCTCGGTACAATAGAACCTCTCCCCATTCGAGGAGATCGCGACCGCCTGCAGCGCATGACATCCAACCTTTTGGACAATGCCATAAAATACACCGGGGCAGAAGGCCGTGTCACCATCGGGCTGGAACACGACAGCAGATGGGCATCCATTATCGTTTCCGATACTGGAAGCGGGATTCCCATTGAAGAGCAGAAGCATATTTTCCAACCCTTTTACCGCACTGCGGAAGCACGCTCCCTGGCAGAATGGGGAACCGGTCTCGGGCTATCTATCGCCCAATCGATTGCCGCCGCTCACGGGGGAACTATCCAGGTGGAGAGCGTCCTTGGCCGGGGGAGCAGTTTCAGGGTCCTGATACCGATCACCTCTTAAAGCTCGATTCCAAATGTGAGGTGGAGAGCTGTCCGGTACGTTTTTGGGACAAACATCCCATGCGCTGCAGTGGAGCACATCGCCTCCGCCCGTCGATTTATCTTAATCGGCCTTAACCTTAGACTTACACATATTGCGATCATACTTTGAGCAGAAGGATTTCCAGACTGCGGATGCAGATGAAGAAGGGACATCCGGAACAGGTCCGATGCCGTACGGGTTCAACCCCCGAGTCCATCCGATAGTCATCGGTGCTGCTTCTGTGCCCGTGCTCCTGAAAAATGGAATGTAAGGCAATGATTTATAAAGTGATTTTTCACTACTCGGGGGTTCAATTCCTCTCGCCCCGATCTTTATGTACTATTTCGATTCCGGCTATTCTTTTTCCGGTGCCACTTTGGTGTCACTGACTCAATAAAGCTCTATCAGCCAAGCAAGGCAGCGGGTTCAACTCCCGCCGCCTCCACCAACTAAGTAGCTGCATTAATTAAATATGTTTGGTTGCCCAACCTTGAGGTCCGCGTCCTGTCCAGCTTTGCGCGGTTCCCCCCTCTTTCCCTCCTTTATAGACAACTATGAGCACTGACCCCGTCCACGAACAGCGAAGGAGACGTTAGAGGTCTGGTCATACCAGGGGTGGCTGGAGGGCATTTCCCGCGATAATTAGGTCCTCTTCCTGCGGCGCCGCTTGAGAACACCTTTGTTCGTGGCATCGGGTTTTAGGGCAAACTCAACGGGGCAATCCCGGCCCAAATTGCCCTTAACTTCGATCTTGGCGCCCTTCTTTTTGATCTCGCCGATCATTGCCGAACGAAGGATCAGGTTAATCCTCGTATGATGGACTTATATAGTACCCTACCGAAAAAAAATAACCACTTTGCCTCGTGCAAGCGCGTAGCGGGCAGGCCGACCGCGCGACAAGTCTATCTGGCGCGTTGGGCGTTCGCGGGAGGCCTGGTTTGATAGCCCCTCCCCTGGGCTTTGAACCAGGCAACTACATCTCACCTTCGCTTCATGAGTAGACCTTTGCACATGGGATCTGTTATGAACGAATTCCGGGCCGGCTTATTCGGCAACCGCAGTACTGCCCGGTTGCACTAATTCCTTATGCCGCGCTCTTGCGAGCGGGGAGATGTTCTGTTTTTCCGGGGATTGGTGATCACTTTTTACCTTTCTATGACTTTTGGAAAAGGGGGACGCCATGGAACAGGAAATCTATAAAAGACTGGCCATGCATTTAGACAACCTGCCGGGCGGCTTTCCACCCACTGAGAGCGGAGTGGAAATGCGTATCCTGAAGAGGCTCTTTACCCCGGAGGAAGCGAAACTTGCCCTTTATCTCACCCTGCTTCCCGAGGAACCACGGGTCGTTGCGCGGAGGGCCGGGTTACCTCGGGATGAGACCGCTAAGCGTCTGGAGGAAATGGCGAAAAAGGGGCTTATTTTGAGGGAGGAATCGGGAAGGGGTCCCATAAGATACATGGCGGCTCAATATGTTGTCGGGATCTGGGAGTACCACGTCAACGATCTGGACAAAGAGTTGATACAGGACATGAATGAATATCTTCCGGCCCTTTCCGAACAGGCCTGGAAGGTCCCTCAAATGCGCACCATTCCTGTAGGCCGCAGTGTGACTCCCGAACTTAAAGCGCTGCCGTACGAGATGGCTGAAGAACTGGTCCGGGCCCAGAAGAAATTTTCGGTTGGCCCCTGCATCTGCCGCCGCGAGCATACCATGATGGGAAAGGGATGTGACAAGCCGCAGGAGAGTTGTTTAGGATTCGGCATGGCGGTGGATTATTTTAAACGCAATGGCGTGGGCCGGGAGATTGACCTGCAGGAGACCCTGGATATTCTCAAATGGGCCGATGAGGCCGGTCTCGTCCTGCAGCCCGCCAACGCCAAAGATGCTCTCTGGATTTGTCTTTGCTGCGGCTGCTGTTGCCAGGTGCTGAAATTTTTCAAGCGTCAGGCCAGGCCGGCCGCAATGGCGGCCAGCCCTTTTTTTGCAGCGTATAACCCTGAAAACTGTCAAGCTTGCGGCGTCTGCGCGGATCGCTGCCAGATGGAGGCGCTGCAGCTCGAAGACGACAAGGTGCGGTTCGATGTCGATCGCTGCATCGGCTGCGGGCTCTGCGTTTCTGCCTGCCCTACCGATTCGCTTACCTTGGTTCGAAAACCTCAATCCGAACAACCAGAGGTGCCCAAGGATATTATCGATGCCTCCATCAGGCTGGGAAAAGCCCGCGGAAAAATCACCACCCCAGGACTGATGAAAATGATGGTCAAATCCAAGGTGGATAGAATCATTACATTAAAATAGCCGAATCAGCGCTAAAGGGTCCTTGCTATGACCAGACGTTGAATCTCATTGGTCCCCTCGTAAATCTGGGTAATTTTGGCGTCGCGCATCATCCTCTCCACCGGGAATTCCCTGATGTACCCATAGCCGCCCAGCAC
>JBEKQE010000117.1:0-30209 GCA_049520035.1 Syntrophobacteraceae bacterium
TATCATAAAAATCCGAAAGTTAGCGCTATCAGAATGTCAGAAAACGAGTCAAAATGCAATGATAAAATTGGCAATTTGTTAAATTAATTCAGTACAATAGGGGTTTCCGGATGGACACTAGTCTACGCGCTTGCCCCTTTTCTTCCCCTAAAACATTTAGTGTTTCCTGACGGGCTCTTATGAGTTCAGCAAGTCTGGCAAGCTTCAAGTGAACAATATTTGCATCTGCGCTAGTCAGCGCCAAAATGTCCTCCAACAACTCTCTTTCTGGACCAGGGGCTCCATAAAAAGGAACTCTTTTCTCTTCAGCCTCCAGAAGCCTCTTTGTTGTACGCATCAGCTCTTTGATTTGTGGAAGCTCAGTCAGAAGCTTGTGTTCATCGACTCCCGCTGAAGATGATGAAATGCGCGATTGTAGAAGTTCAAGAAGCTCATAAAGTGATTTGTATGGATGTATATTTATGCCTTCCTTACCAAAGTGAGCATTAAACATCACAACAATATCATCAGTGTCTATAATCGACTTGTTTAGAAAGGCTTTAATCAGAGCGCTAATAAATAAGTTTACCACAACCTCCCGTTTTTCACGTTGCTTTTTAGTGAAATAGAAGCCTACTATTATTGTTATAATAAGTAGACAGATAAGTAGAATCGGAACAAATAACAATCTGTCAGGAGCTATAAGATCCATGCTCTTTAATCCTTGTAAATTCTATTGAGTTTCTGCCAGGTTGGCGATTACTCATCTGCTCGCCTTCTCGTTTCCGAGTTGTGCATTTATGCAAGTCACATAAATCTACACTTTCAACATACAGTATAGTGTGATGTATTCAATGAAAACAAAATGAACATTGGCAATGGCCTCGCGTATCCCTAGATCATCTTCTTTTTCAATTCAAACAGGGATAAAATATCTTCTGTCAACATATAAGTGTAGACGACAAAACGTTAGCTTCATCACGTCCGACAGTTGCGTGGGAGCCCTTTTGGGTTGCCGCAAATACTGCATCGAGTCGATCCCCCAGAAATCCAAGATGAGATCCTACCAAATGGGCAAATCGGTCTGACGCACTGTTATCTTCTACAAAGTACACGAGACGGTTAATGTAGTTGTCCGGGCCAATGGTTGACCCTCACCGTATTTTCGGGTCGGATGCTGTCCTAAAAACTTCAAGGACAACCCCATTGCCCGCAAAACCATACAGTTTCGCAATGGAACATGCAAGTGATAGGTCAATAAGACTGGTTTTTTTCAGTTTCAGGACACACCTCATTCCCCGCATTAAGGTGAAGAGGTAAATTGGGCAAAGGTTGAAAGCCAGAATGAAAGGCTCTAAGCGGGATCTACCTGCTACTTCCGATGGTCGCTCAGTAAGAGGCTCCACTATATCCATGCTTGGGTCACATACAGAATGGGCACCGCTTGAGAAGTCCCCATATAGCTCCGATGCTGGTCCAGCCGGTCAGGATCATCACGACCAACCCGATGAAGCTAACCAGACCAGCAATGTAGAAAATCTTCGTCATCGTGCTAAGTTCCTTCCATTCGATCATCATGGCGCCTCCTCTATTTCTTAAACACCTGAAACTCCTTACCACACTCCGCACACCTCTTCTCGTAAATTCTGACCGTCGGGACTCCCAGAATCCTGCCCAGCCAAACGACGATGGTGGTAAACGACCACTTGGATTTCACATTCTCACTCCCACACTCCGGACGCTTGGCTTTTATTCTTTGATCTTGAATAATCATCGCTCGGCCTCCCTTGATGGATGATGTTGGTGACGATGCTGATTTGAGTCTCGAATAGATGGCTGAAAAGTAGATGGTGGATTGAATGGTTATTTTGGATATTCATATATGTAGGGAGGAAGGATCATTTCAGCGGACGGAAGATGTTTGGTCCGGTGGCTCATTATTACGGACATATGCAGCGCAACTACCTGGTCTCGATCCCAAAGGCGTGGCGAAACGAGTCCACCAATTGCGGGAGGAGGTATGTCCTGAAATTGCAAGAACCAGTGCCTTTGGCGTTTCACTTGCGTGTTCGATTGGGAAACTGTATGATTTTGCGGTCTATAGGGTTGTTGAAGGATTTTTTCCGGGCGGAATCCGCCTCAAAATGGGGTTCGGTGTTTGCATAGAACCAAGTTGATGCATTATTCAGGTTGAAATCAACTTTTTTGCAGCTTCGCACCTTGCTATTCCATTTTCGTTCTTGGGTGCGTCACGACTCATAAACCACTGAATTCAGTTGCACTTTTGATCCCTGACTTGACAATGTTTATTGAATGAGTATTTTCAGGCGATATTGAGAGTTAATATCCTTTAGAGTGTTGAGTTGAGGTTTGATTACTGCCCTGAAAGAGAGGAAATGAATATGGCATGCACATGTAAGAACTGTGGCGCGGTCGCAAATGACCCAGGACATCTTTGCAATCCGTGTGGTGACAAATCCAAGTGCAGTTTCTGTGGAGCTCCGGAAGTGAGCACAACCCATATTTGCAAAGACAAATTGTCCGCTATGCAATATGTCTGTGAGGGTTGTGGCCGTGTAGCAATGGAGCAAGGCCATCTGTGCAAGCCTTCAAAGATCGGCTGAAACTGGAAAGTATCCGAAGACAATTGAGACAGGCCCTTATGGGGACGATTAGCGTGGATTCAAGTTCATTACATTGAGGCTTTCATTTGCCCTGATCCTCCCGCAGAATGACCGTTATCGCCCCTCCCTTCCCCGCCAATGCTGGTCATACCGGTGAGAATTATAATGGCCAAACCCACCAAACTGACCAAGCCGCAAATGTAGAAAATCTTCGTCAACATGCTAAGCTTCCTCCATCCGGCCATCATAGATACACCTGAGTTCCGAAATATCTGAAACTCATGCCCACACTCCACACACGTCTTTTCCCAAATCTTAACCGTCGGGACTCCCAGAATCCTGCCCAGCCAAGCGACGATGGTGGTAAACGACCACTTGGATTTCACATTCTCACTCCCACACTCCGGACACTTGGCTTTTATTCTTTGATCTTGAATAATCATGGCTCGGCCTCCCTTGATTGATGATGTTGTTGGCGGTGACGAGCTGAGTTGTGAATAGTTGGATTGAAAGTAGATGGGGGATTGGATTGTTATCTTGGATATTCATATATGTAGGGAGGAAGCATCATTTCAGCGGCCGGAGGCCGGCTGGTCTGGTGAGTCTGGAAGAAGGATTTGGCTGAAGACGGTATAATGGATCGTATGGTTGCGGTCCGGATAGGCAGCCGGTGAAGCTTCATAAATGTTATGGAGATGGAAAGGTTGATTGTGCCTTTGTGAGGTCAATGTCCAGGAGAGGAATATTGACTGTTCCCGATCATTTTGCGGATAAAAGAGGGCAGAGCCGTCGTCGGCCCTGCCCTCGGAGGATTGCTCTACCTGTTAAGCAGGTCCTCGATCGTCGAGAAACGTTCCGATGCGGCATTGCCTTGTCCCAGCAAGGCCGACGGCTCTTTCGTCCGCTCCTTCAGGGCGGTCAACTCCTTGTTTTGCTCCTCCGGCGGGCTGGTCTTTTGCCCTTGCCCCATGTTTTGGTCCTTGAAGGCGGCCGCTCTTTATCACAGTGGTGCGGCTATCTGGGTTTTGCTCCAACCGGAGCCGGGAGTCGCCCAGAAGTAATCCAGCTCATAGGGCGCGATCGCCACAACATCCGCCTCACCGTTCGAACGCACTGCATTGCGGGTGGGTACAGCGTCACCATCCCAACGGGAATTTGAGATGAACTCCAGTAGATATCACCGGGTAGTAAATAATAGTAATTCAGCGAACCGTTATACGCCGTCGTCACAACGTCTATCTCACCGTTTGAACGCACCGCAATCGCCGGCGGATAGAACGTCGAGTTTTCGCCAGCAACATTGATTACATCCCATGGCGAACCGGGGGTGGCGTTGGTGTCCAACAGCTCATGGTACGGCCCCATCCACACAATGTCCGCCCTGCCGGTGGTTGAATTCACCCCAATCGCCGGCGTCGAGTACACCAGGCCGACTGACCCGGGAATCGTTTCCGAAGACCACGGCTTACCCGGCATGGCATTATAGTACATCAGCGACTGGCTCGGCCCCTGCGCGACGACGTCCGCCTCACCGGTCGAACGCACCACAATCGCCGGCGCCGAGTACGTCGTCCCGGACCCGGCAATCGTATTCGCAGACCATGGCTTACCCGGCAGGGCGTGATAGTACATCAGCGAACCGTTCGGCCCCATCGCCACAACGTCCGCCTCACCCGTTGGACGCACCGCAATCGCCGGCGCCGAGTACGTCGTGTTGGACCCTGCAATCGTATTCACAGACCATGGCTTACCCGGCAGGGCGTGATAGTACTTCAGCGAATTGTTCGGCCCCATTGCCACAACATCCGCCTCACCCGTTGGACGCACCGCAATCGCCGGCGCCGAGTACGTCGTCCCGGACCCGGCAACCGTGTCCGAAGCCCATTTGGAACCGGGGGTGGCATGATAATACTTCAGCGAATTGTTCGGCCCCCACATCACAACGTCCGCCTCGCCGGCCGGGTTTGCAGTGCGTACCGCAATCCCCGGAGCACTTTCATCGCTTGTTCCCCCCCACCTCATGCGGCATTCGAAGTCAGAGCACGAAAGGCTTGCGTCGCCTGATTTTAGGTTATTGGATTCGTTGGTACCGTTGCCGTAAACGAAGGCGATGGTACCGGAAAGGTCATACTTTGCTTTATAGTCGCACCCGGGCGTAAATATTGGGACGGTGTTGTTAGGCGGCTGTGGCGATTGGAAACAAGAGTTGGCGACAACAGTTGTATTCACAACAGTTGTATTCAATACGGGGGTGAACACGGCCACGCAGCCGTTATCCGAGCCATACAGAGAGCCGCCTATGCTGTTCCAGTTCCCGGGCCCCAGGCCTAGGTTGTCCGGGGCCGAGGCGGCCCACCATCCGGGAGTTGGGAGATTGGGCAGGTATCCAAGTACCCACAGAGTGCACCCGTTGGGGCCGACGTTCTGCGTGTTGGGTGGGTATCCGCATTGAACGTACCCTGCAACCTCATAAACTTCGGCGGACGAGCCTGGTCCGGTTAGGGGACTAACAGGGGCCGTGCCGAAGGGACTGACGCAGTAACTTTTATACGCCGCCCCGATACAGTTTCCGTTCGAATCCTTTTGTCGGCATTGACATTGAAGTTCGACGTTCCAGACACAAAGTGGTCCCCCGGAATCAACTCCCCATTGCTGATAACCAAACTGAACCCATCCGTTATCCCCCGGCTGGCTATATGGAAAAGGGAAACCGTTGCTGCAGCTGGAACACGTGTTGGTGCAGCTCGAGCACGCAAAATGATTGGTGTTGGCTTGGATGCTCCAGTTGTCAGTGCTTCTTGCGGTTGCCTGATTGCAAAGTTCCGTCTCGATGGCGTTCTGCGGATCTGTGAGCTGTATTGCCACTGCACCCCACTGAAGGGGCGTGGTGACGGTTTTACCGTTGTATTTGTGGGATGTGGACTGAATGGTGTCGGCTACAGTCGGGGGAGGAAGCCTCTTCGTTTCCTCCTCGGTCATGCAGGGCACCTCCTGCCAGGAGCCGTCAACAAGGTGGAAGCAGCCGGGCTTCTCGGGCAGAGGCACGTTGAGCGTTTCGTGAGGCAGCAAAGGCCAACTGGTCTTGGGTACGGTGGTGGCGTCGGGCTGCTTCACTTCGATCTTTGCGTCCGTATTGACTGTGGGAGCAGCCTCGGTCTGGGCATAGGCGGGCATAACGCTTAGTCCGGGAACGAAGACGGCGCAAGACAGGGCGGCTGCGGCAGCCGCGGCGAGGACGCCTGGAATCGCGGAGCGGATGTGACGAAAGAGAAGTGCCGTGGCCTTGACAACCATGACGCATGAGATGTTTCCGGCTCTTGAAAAATATCCTGCAGGTTGCTTATCTTTGGGACTTTGCGTTGTGTTCATATCAATCCTCCTTTCGCTCCTTTGACCACCTTCATGGGAAGACCGCACAACATGGTCCGGAATAAGAGCAGCATCCTCTAACCGCCAGCAGCATGCCGCCCCACAGACACCACGCTCCATTGGCTAACCAACCCTTGCTGCATTCAGAGCGAAAGGGCGTGCGCCAGATCGGGTAAGCACAGGTGCTAAACCTGCGCCTGTTTTTCGCAGTGTGTCATTCAGTTTCCACTACAAAGCGCAGACCGCTATCGCTCGTGTCAGCATCTACGCCCGGATTGCCCATGCAAGAGTAAAAATGATGCCGGTGACTGAACAACGGGAGCGCTCAGAGTAGAAGGGGAAAGCCGCTAAGAACGAATCTCATAACATGCGGGTGGAACGGCGAACTCGTGCTCCCTGAACAGCACCTCGCTGCACGGCAAAGCAGGTCACAGTAAAGCAATGTAAAGAAAGGTAAAAGTAGTGCCGTAGCCGATATAATCGGCCTGGCGTTATCATCTGCTACACCGAGTACGCATTTTCTAACGATCTATGGCAAAACTCAATGGAAATTTTAATGGCAGAAATTGGGTGGTATTCTATGCAGCTTATAAATTTTATAGCGGTGTCTATGGGTGTTAGCATTAATTCAGTAATTGCTAGTAAATTCCGAAATCCTCTGGGCCTTGACCCTTTAGATTGAAGAATTCACGAAGCGGATTTCTCCACAACGGGGTAATCCATGATGTTTCTTGAGGACCAGTGCTCCTTAGCTAAAACCGGAATAATGCATCAACTTCTGCGCTATGCATCCGAACCGCATTTTCGGGTTGGATTCAGCTCGAAAAAGCGTGTGAAACAACCCCAAAGCCCGCAAAACTATACGCTTTCACTACCAAACATGCAAGAGGTCGCCGATAAGGCCGGTTTTTGCAATTTCATGACGCACTCTACAACACACCGGTTCAAGGGACAGCCGCAGACATCACAAAAAAAGCACTTGGTCTGCTCCCCCAAAGACTGGCGGATACTGGAGCTCACATCACTGGAACGGTGCATGACGAGATTATTCTGGAAGTTCCTGAGAAGATGGCAAATGCTGCCGCCGCCATTCTAAAAGAGGCCATGATCCAAGCCGACAAAGCCTATCTTTCTAAAGTTCCGGTTGAGGTGGAAGTTACGATTGGGGATACATGGGCAGAGAAGTAGACAAAGCCGGCCTCAGCTTCATGACGGCTTCGGTTGTAAAATGTGGTCGTTTCGATTCGATCCTGGGCGATTCACACCACAGTTTCCGATCTCATCGCATATGTTGCCGGTTCAGGGAAATTCACACATTAAGATCATAAGGCGTTATGCGTGGTTTGTTTTTTGGACTCAATGGATTGGCAAGATATTAACATTCCTCAGGATGATTCGGTATGTTATCCCAGTTTGCATCCTCTTTGCCCTCTCGCCCGTTACTATCGCATTCTATTGGCCTGAGCCTGCAACCCGGCGACGTGGCGGAACGGGTTCACCAAATGCGGGGAGGAGGTATGCCCTGAAATCGCAAAAACCAGTCCAACGCCCGTTTGAATTGCGTATTCCAACCTGAGATTGTATACTTTATCGAGTCTCCGGCGCGGAAGTGAAGTTTTTTCGGGCAAAGACCAGACCCGAAAATGCGGTTGGGATGCTTGGCACTGAAGTTGGTGCATTATTCCGGTTTAACCCTGACCATTAATTTCGGAGGAGGATCAACATGAATCAAAGAAGAAGTATCGTTATGCATTCGATATGGGTCCGGTTTTGCGCAATACTGGTCATGCTGGTTCTCGCTGCTCCAATAGAGGGCTTTGCCAAGGGAAAAAATCATCGTTCTCATATTCAAGTAAAGAATGACCACTTCAAAAAGCTCAGAATTACTGTGACCATGAAGAACCATGAGCAGGTCTCCAAAGTAGAAATGACATTGCCACCCGGCCAAAGTACTTTTATTACCGATAATGGTGGGAGAATCACAGTCCGCGGGTCCGACACGATCAGGATCGGCAATGGCCGGAAGGACGTGGCCATACGCGAGGTAGGTCATCATTATGACGGGACATGGCACGTAACGATAAGCGAGATGCAGGCCTACACGCATCCGGGCACTGAATGGTATCACAAATGGCATGAAAAGTATTACGGGCCCCAGCATTAGACCCGTTAAGAGTGTTCCTGGTGGAATGGCCCAATTGGGATTTGAGTTATTCCAGCATAATAAGTTCGCCATCCCATTTAATCCTTATACCAGGCGCAACATTAAGGCTTGCATGTCCGATCCAAAAAAAAATCGTAAGGTTTTTACCGGGCTAATAAAGCATTAGAGTATTGGAATAAAAACAGCGAAGCAGTAACCGAATTACTGTTTGAATATCTTGATTTTCAAGAATTATCGCCAATTAAGATCATAAGGCGTTATGCGTGGTTTGTTTTTTGGACTCAATGGATTGGCAAGGTATGCGGGAGCCCATTTCACGGATATACTGGATTAGAAAGGCGCGATAGCTTACGGGCCTTTCATCTAAGGGGGCTGGACCTGAGTGTGCAGAGTCCCCATCTTCAGCGGCAGCGAAACTCACCGAATTACTGAATACTCCCGTGCAGGGTACGTCCGCAGATATTACGAAAAAGGCACTGAGCTTGCTTCCTCGAAGATTGGCCGATACTGGAGCTCAAATCATTGGAACGGTGCATGACGAGATTATTCTCGAAGTTCCTGAGAAGATGGCCGATGATGCCGCCGTCATTTTACGAGAGACCATGATTCAGGCGGGCAAAGCTTATCTTTTTAAAGTTCCGGTTGAGGTGGAAGTTACGATTGGTGAGACATGGGCAGAGAAGTGGACAAAGCCGGCCTCAGCTTCATGACGGCTTCGGTTGTAAAATGTTAACGCATCAATTCGATCTTACGCGATTCACACCCCTGTTTCCGATCTAAACGTGCATGTTGCCGCTTCAGGGAAATTCAGATAGAAATAATCGAGATGGCTATAAAGAAGCCACTTCATCATCCTATACACTTACTTTTCCAGGTAAAAAACCTCAAATATTTCTCCACTTTCTTTGTTTATCTCAAAGAATTCAGTCTCTAGTTTGTAGTCTGTTTTGCCATACGCTTCAAGTTTACGTTTAACGAATGAAATATTGTCTTCCTTATTTTCATAAGTGTCGATAGTAAATATCAAGTAAAATATTCGTGCCGATTTAATTCTCTCCAGCATGTTCAATTCGCGTATTATTCCTTGGTTCTCTTTGAACTCTGATTCTCCTTCGATTGACTTCCATACTTTAGATTCACCAACATAACACACACGCTCGCCCTGCTTCAAAATAAAATCAACCTGTTTTCCTGATTCTGGTTCATCCACATCTACATCAACATCAAGTTTCATTTGACGCATGATTTCAATTGCAGTTTCGTGTTGGAATAGCCTCTCATTAAGATACTTCTTTATCCCAATCGGATTGAGACCTCCTTCCAATTGCGCAGACACGATCCTATCGTGTAGGGTCTGGCATCCACGAATTGCACATGTTAATATTGGGTTGCTTTCCATCTCATCTCCTTATATAAATTATTTCTCCAGTTAGGTTTTGATATCACACCACAACTGTATACTAGATGCTTTACATGTCTACTTTATATAATAGATTGTTTAAATGGTTATCATACAATTTATTATATTAATCATAGCTGCTAGCCAATAAGCTTCTTCATGGCGGCTAGGATCAACACCATTGCGTACGTATCCAGATGACAATACTCAAGGAGTTGATTATATAATCTTTCTTTCTGATGAATGTCAGACTCCTGAATCATCCTTACCCACGCTGCCGAAGCCATGTCGCCGCTTCCGATCGGAAGGTTCTCGTATGAATATCCCTCCACCAGGGCGGGTAGGACTTCCTTTATGGAGTATGAGCCATTTAACTTCCAATCGTAGATTGACTTGTCGCGGAACGGAGCCATCAGGTCGCAAATATTCTCGATAATGGCGTTAATCTTAGGGGCCTTTCGAGGAAATTCGGAAGCCAATTGCTTCAATAGCCGAGCCTCAAAGGTCTTGTTCCATGTCAGGATGCAAGCACTGGGAGGAATCGCAGCCAAGAGATTAGACAGAAACGCTTTGCAAGGGTTTTCCAGGTCTTTTCCGAGAAATGCGTAATGGACGGGTTCTTCCCCTTTCCGCTTGATTACATGCAGGGAAAATTGAAAGGGCAACTGTTCATATGGCCTCATACCGTCGAACAAAGGAATTGGCACCATGTAGGTGGTTTCAAAATCCATGAAGCAGAGGGGAAACCACAGAGAATTGAGGAAAGCCTTTACAGCCTTTTTATCAATATAGTTCTTTTGGTAGAGGGTTCCGTCCAGTTGCAACTTCTGCCGCCAACCCAGCGTGTCGGTTGGCACATCTTCCATCCTCACAATCCCTTCTTGATATAGGTCAAACGGCTTAGGACGGCCTGTTCCACGGAAATCAAATACTGAATTCTCGGGGATATGCGCCCAGCAGTGTCCGTGGAAACCGCAAGTGTAAGGATCATCGCAGTACGCCCCAATGTCGATATCCGGCAACCCCTTTTTCAACATGGTCCTCATGGCCTTCAGCTTAGCTGCGGTATCCTTTTGCATGCCACGGACTGTTTCCGTCAAGTCAACCATTGCGAAAAGCTGCCCAACATCGATGGGGCCTTGCCGTATGTAATCCGTATTTAGGTGCACTAAGGATGCACTTTTTAAATGGAGCCCAGTGCAGGAAATGACATAGTACTGGATGGCAATATCATCGGTAAAGTGCTCCTTGGGGCTTGCCGAACTTTTCACCTCGTAGAGTTCCCATCCATGCCGGCCCAAGTGCATAATGTCGGCCTTTACAAAGACGTCGTTAAAGCTGAAGGCTGCTTCGTAAATCGTTGAGACTCCATTGGATATGGCATCCTGAGTCATTTCCAATTGTTGTGAATTTGAAAGACCATCGTATGGGATTAGAACACCACCTGGAAAAAGCTCCTGGGCATACTGGCCAACCTCGGTTCCGAAATCAAAAATTGCTTTTTGTTCGGGTGATACCTCATCTCTTAATTCCGGCTGGTACTTATGGAGCCACAGGCCCTTGTGGCACTGAAGCCCTGTCATATAGAGCGATTTGCTTAAATATAGGTTAGGCTGGCGGGTAATACTCACGGGACCCTCCATTTTAGTGAGAACATATCACCTCGGCAGTGAGACGCAATAAATAAGTTAGATGGCCCCACCTCTCCGTCCAAAGAGCAGAGGAGTGTCATTTTGGGTGCAGTACTCGGCAATAACCCCATAGATGTCTGAAAGGGTTACCTCATCTTTTCCTCCTCGCACAAAAGATCGAATTCGAGCTCTATCAACGAATTTAGTCCATGGCTACTCCATTGGAATGCAAGCTGGACACGGGGTGATAGCCAACGGCCCGCGTTTGCAACTCACATTTGCGCTATTTCAATGCCCCCCAAGCCCGCCACTTATTGCAGGTGGAGTTGGCCTGCTTATCTTGGCCTTTCCAAGGTCCGCCTTGAAGCAGACATTTCCCTTTGGAACTCGAAGAGTCCACAGTGACGTGTTGACCAAATGTGTCAACATGACGACTTCCGCCCCAGTAGTCGCAGACTGCACAGTTCTTGAAGTTTTTTGGATAATTTTGAGCCATTTCATATCTCCTTTGCTTAATTTGCCGTGCTTTTGCGCGTTAAACCATCATAAGGGCTTTTCACGGTGGTCTAACAAGTTATTGTGAAGTTTCTCCGGAATAATATATCAGGTTGTGAGCTATGCATCCGAAACTGTTTTTTCGGGTCGGATCCTGCCCGAAAATACTTCTGAAACAACCGTAAAGCTCGCAAAACCATACGATCTCCGAATCGAACATGCAAGCGATATGTCAATTAGACCGGTTTTTCAGCTTCAGGAACCACCACCATCCCCGCATTTGATAGCTCCTCTTCGCGATCCAGACTCGAGTTCCGATGGTAACCCCTTCAAGTGACAGGTATTGATAAATTCTGTTCAGTATCCCCTGCGAAGCCGAAGACTCCGATAAACCTACTCCGGCGACACCTCCTCGTCAACTTGGTTGCTCGTCTTTTTTCCTGTTCACGTCGTAGCTTTTTAAAACAGCCATGATTTCCAGGTAGAGCTGTCGAATGTCCCTGGAAATAATACCGATCCCTTTCTTGCCTCCGATGGCCTTTTTACAGCCCCTCAATAACCAGTACAAGTCATCACTGTCCGGCAATTGATGGGCGTCTTTTCGAAAACTATGCGCTTCCCAGCCTTCATAAACGTTTTTTTCGCATCCAAAATGTTCGAACACTGTCTCCAGATAGAAGCGTGCCGTAGGGTGACAACAAAGCCCATAGTCATAATTGAATAAGGCGTAGAATGAGCATCCGCCGCATTGTTTCTCGCCGTTGATCGGTGCTTGTTGGAGGTAGAGATCCCGCGTATTGCGGTTTGAAAAATCCGAAGTCAAAATTCGATTCCTATTTCCAGTCATTTTGCAGAAAACCATTCTGTCACCCATGAATCCCGCGAGAATAGACCGTCTTGGATCCTGACGGCGAAAAGAATTCGTTGAATCACCTCGTTGGCAAGACCGCCGTCCTAATCGGCAATCCCCCAAACCCTTGTTACCAAGACCGTTTGCACCTCATAAGCAATACCGATATTCTGAGGATAAACCATTCCTGTGACGATTTCGGTCACACGACACCAAATATTTTTTGAGCGGAGGTGCGAATCAGAGGGAAAAGGTTGATAAAGCTCTGAAGGAGACAAGGAGGCGCTGGTGTTTACTTTGCTTCGGGCTTACCCCGATGAAAATAGACAACTTCTGAATCCCACACAGCCCAATCGTCTCTTCTGATCGTGGATCTTGGGTGGGACACTAAAAACTGATTAACTCGTGGAATGCGGCAGTAGCAAAAGAATCGGTCATCCCAGCAATGAAATCAACAATTGATTGTTTATAGTCTTTTTCACTTTCGATTTTGTATAATACTTTGTTTTCAAATCTGTTGCCAATTTTGTGGCGCTTATTGGTGTTCGAATATTTATCGAGCCACTCTCTGAATGTCCTCATGAGTGTGGGATACACTTTGGTGGACCTATTTATAATATTGAAAGTATCATTTCCACAATACATGTCGAACAATATCTTACAGATTGAGTTGATAATTAAACCGGCAAAGTCTTTATACGGCTCAAGTCTGGGATGAATATAGATATAATTATAATTAAATTCTTTGAGTTTCTCAATAAATTCTAGGTATTGATTTGAGAATCGTATACCATCACATGGATTACTAGCTTTACACAGATCAATTATGAAAGTGTGCATTAACGCGGTGTTATTTATCTGTTTCAAACGTACTTTAACTGAATACGCTATATTGCGTAATTCTTTAATCTGATCTGTGGTCAAAATCCGCAGTGTAAGCGCATCCTCAATATCTCGGCCGAGATATGATATTTTGTCAGCTATTTTTACAATACATCCTTCCCATGTGTAAGGAGCGTATTGATTAGGCTCATTTATATCTTCTAAATCGATGGCCTCAGTCCGTGGTGTAAGTGCAATTTCATCTACTTCACCGCAATGTGATATGATGCCATCCCTTACAGCGTATGTAAGATTGAGATTACGCTCCTTACCGTTTGGATCTTGCAAAGTCTCTATCTTATCAATGAATCGAAGGCTATTTTTTTCATGCCAAAAATTTTCACCTATCTGAGTTCTTGCTATTTCACTGATTATGGACTCCCCTGCATGTCCGAAAGGCGGGTGTCCAAGGTCATGGCCTATGGCAATTGCGTTTGTAAGCTGTGCATTAAGGCCGAGAAAGGTTGAAATGGTATAGCTTACTGAAACCACATGGTTAACGTGCTCTATGCGTGTACAGACATGGTCGTTTTGAGATGCAAAAAAGACTTGAGTTTTATCTTTCAGCCGCCTGTAAGCGGTCGAGTGGAGAATTCTGGTATAGTCCCTCTCAAAATCGGTTCTGATATCTTCTTCCTTTTTATAGAGAGCTTCCGTCCGCTCTATCATTTTTCCCCATTTTGGGTTTTGGGCACTGGCACTCACTTTCTGGAATGTTAGCTTGCGCATGAATAACCCTCACCAAATCAGAGTGGCTGTCCGTCAGTGTTGAATCATTGCCGTGACGGTAGATTGTGATCTGTTCATCGGAGTACCCAGCGTTAGATTCATCGGCAACATTTTGAAACGCCTTATCCCATATATCAGGAAGATCAGTGCCATAGCCACTTATTTCTTTTTCGATCTGCTCACATACACCAAGGGCACAGCTTGAATTTCCACACAATAACATCTCCAATACTGGTCCAACCGGTTAGGATCATAACAGCCACACCCAGAAAACTGACCAGGCCGGCGATGCAGAAAATCTTAGTCATCGTGCTAAGTTGTCTCCATCCGGCCATCATAGGCACCTCCTCTATTTCCGAAATACTTCAAACTCATGCCCACACTCCGCACACCTCTTTTCCCAAATCTTCACCGTCGGGACTCCCAGAATCCTGCCCACCCATGAGACGATGTTGGTAAACGATAGCTTGGATTCCACATTCTCGCTTCCACACTCCGGACACTTCGCTTTTATTCGTGGATCCTGAAAAATCATGGCTCGGCCTCCCTTGATGGATGATGTTGTTGGCGGTGACGAGCTGAGTTGTGAATAGTTGGATTGAAAGTAGATGGGGGATTGGATTGTTATCTTGGATATTCATATATGATGGAAGGGCTGATTGCGCCTTTGTGAGATCAGTATTCAGGAGAGATAGAGCAGCTTTCAGAAATGAATTTCCTTGCTCACAGGATATTCCATGATTGAAACCACCGGGGACGGGTCAGGCTGGTTGTGGATCATGAAGATCAGGTGATTTGCCTGCGGGATATTCCACGATTGAAACCATCGGGGGTGTTTCCGGCATGAAATCCACACCGGAACTGGCGCCGGAACATTATGAATTGATTGAAAATGTGTAGTATATGCTATAGGTTTAGAAGGAACTCGGCGAAAGGAGAAAATAAATGACCTCGCTTTTGAAAAAAGCTTTTGATGCAGCATCCTCGCTTCCCACTGACCGCCAGGACGCCATCGCAAAGCTCATTCTCGCTGAAATCGAGGATGAAAAGCGCTGGGACCAGGCATTTGCCGGTTTACAGGATAAACTGGCTGATATGGCTGCTGAGGCGATCGCAGAGAACAAGAGGGGGAAAACCCGTCCGATGAAAGAGATATTGTGATCAGCAAGGCTTCCAGCAGATTTTAGAAAGCCTTCGAACGCCTTCCATCCGATGTGAAGGACAAGACAAGGGAGGTTCATAGACTTTGGACGCAAGACCCCCAACATCCTTCCCTCCAGTTCAAGAAAGTCCACGAACGACTCAGTATTTACTCTGTACGCGTAAGTATCGGTTGGCGTGCCCTGTGCGTCAAAGAAGATGGAATCTTTATCTGGTTCTGGATCGGCTCTCATTCCGAATATGAGAGAGTCTTTTCACAGATGTAGTCAGAGAAGGACAGAATCCGGCAAGATGCGTAACGCCCTGGCTAAAAGGTCTTGAAAGAAAGGATACCTGTGGAATACTCCCTGGTACCTCCTTGATGACTGATACCAAGTTGCGTTCAAGTTGATGTAGCATAGGGCCTTGTGCCCGTCCGCACTTCCAAGCGCCCACAAGGGGCTATACTACTTTCGTATGCTCGCTTCTAGCACGTTCTTGAACGCAGGAGATTTCTCCAGGGTACTCCATGATTGATACCATCGGGGAGGTTTCAGGGGGATATCCACACCGGAAACTGGGTTGATTGCTCAGATGAAAGTAACTTTCAAAGATAAACTCACGCCGGAAATACGATTCAAGATCCAGATATAGTGTGGTCTTACAATGCCACCTGCGGCATGCCTAATCCCCTTCGTAAGCGCCTGGTTTCGGACCGGGAGCTTGCTGAGCGTTGTCAGCGTATCAGGAGCAGGCTAATAACCGGTCAAACGGAGACTTGACCCCTTCCCTGAAATCGCAAAAACCAGTACAACGCCCGTTTGAATTGCGTATTCCGACCGGAAATTGTATAGTTTTTCCAGTCTCAGGCGCGCAACTGAAGTTTTTTCGCGCAAAAACCCGGCCCGAAAATGCGGTTGGGATGCTTGGCACTGAAATCGGTGCATTATTCAGGCTTGAAAAACACCCGGAATTCGAGGATCAGGATGAAGGGAGGGAAGAGAGCATGGAAATCAGTGACCAAATACGATATAGGGACAGACCCATAAGAAACTATGTTCTAGCGGCAAGTAGAACAATGATAGGTCATACACCTTGGATGCGGCTTCCTATCTTCTTGGAAAAAGTAGTTGTCAGCATCAAAGGGCAAGGACGCGACTACCTGCTCGGCGATGAAATTCTGCGCATACCGCCGAAATCCGACGACTACGTCAGAATCAGCTGCCAATTAGGTCTAATTGAGACTGAAACGAACGAAGAGCAGGACCAGAGCCTGAAACGCTATCGTCCGACCAACTTTGCAGCGCGGATCGCACAGACCAGGGATATCGCTCAGATCAGAGAAATCATCCTTGAAAGCATTCTGGATATAGTTCGTTCGCGCAAAGAGGTGAATCCCGACGAGAAGCATGCGGTTTTGCTCCTGTGGCTATTGCTAAACATCAAAAACTCTGGTGCGCAGCCTCATGAACACCATTTCACGAAGGCCACTGATAAACCGGACAGTTTCTATCCGCGCATACGGTTAAATTTCGCGCAAAGCCTGTGCAGTTTTCTTTTCACAGGGAATTCCGACCAGGAGTGGGAATTTCTGACCAAATGGCGGCAGTGCATGTGAACTGGTGTGGCTGTATCTCTCCTCCTTATCGATCGGAGAAGTAACGCCTGAGGTATTGTCATATCCAGATCACATGTGAGCAGCAGCCCATCTTGGGGGTTTCCTGATTCCTACCGACAGAAAGCTCCTTCTGGTGAAATCGAACCTTTTTGCCGAAAACCTGTCAACCCGAAAGCCGCGGCACTGTCGATGTCGCAAATTCTCGCGCGGCATCCCTGCAAAATCGCGCTTCACGTTCGATGCTACCCGCGAAGAAATTCTAAGAGCAGTCGTGTCACTTCCTCCGGTTTCTCCTGTTACACCCAATGTCCGGCGCCCTCGACGAGATGTGTGCCGCGCCACTGAGTAGAGACGCGGCTCTCCATAGTCTCAATCGCACCGGGGACCTGATAGGTCCCCCAATCGCTCTTGCCGGAGATGAAGCAGGTCGGCACGTCAATTGTGCGACCTGACCAGGTTTGAAGCTCGGCGGGGTACTTGCCGTCCAGGCACCGATACCATTGCAAGCCACCCTGGAATCCGGTCCTGGCAAATTCGGCTGCATATATGGCGAGTTCGGTGTCGGGAAGCCACCGGCAATTGGCGATCTCGGTCTTAGACGGCATTTCCAGCGACACGGTTTCCGCCATGCCCTTGTCGAGATCCATAATGTAATAGGTCGGCATCCTGGCTAGCTCGCCGGCGGAGAAGGAGGCGAGCTTATACGGTTTGTTCTGTTTCCAATCGGCGCTCTTGACATGAAAGTAAGCGCGCAAGAACGCGTGGATGCCATGCGGGGCCTTCCGCATATTGTCGTCTGCCTCGCGTGTTTGGTAATATCTTTGGTAGTGCTTCCGGGGCCGCTCCAGCTTTTCGAGGTCATCAAATACTTTCGCGCGCGATGGGGCGGCGGCAACCTGCACCCCTTGTTCCGCGGTATTAAAGGGCAACGGCGGCGGTCCTCCAAATGGGGCGCTCATCAGCACCACCGAGCGGAACACGTCTGGCCGTATTAATGGGCAATAGGGAGCGACGATCGAACCGAAGTCGTGCCCGACAACCGCCGCAACGGAACGATAACCGAGCGCCGAGACTAGCCCCAATGCATCTCTGACCAGGTTCGGAATACGAAAAGAATCGAGGTCGCCGTCATAGGCGTCGTCCCAGCCCGTAGTACGACCGTATCCTCTTTGATCAGGAGCAACAACGTAAAATCCCGCATTCGCAAGCGGCAGCATTACCTTGCGCCAGCTATAGGCAAGCTCTGGGAAGCCGTGGAGCAGGAGGACGGCGGGCCTGCCCCTGGTCTCGAAACCCGCCTCCAACAAGTGCATCGCGAGTCCGTTGATATTGTTGACGACGTGGGAACGGATGCCCGGAGGAAGAGTCCCATTTGCGTACGGTGGAAGGTTAGAGGCAATTTTGCGGACAATTGCCGCACTCATTTCGCCCTCCTTTGTTGATAGCTCTTCGGCTCAATGCAGGATCAAGTTCCCATGGCAATTCTTGATCTTCGATGAGTGAATTTAAGGTGAAGAGGTGAATTGGGCAATGGTTGGAGGGAAAAACGAAAGGTTTTTAACGGGATCTGCATGCTACTTCCGACGGGAGTTCAAGGCACAGCCGCAGACATCACGAAGAAGGCGCTGGCATTACTCCCCCAGAGATTGGCGGATACCGGAGCGAAGATCATTGGAACGGTGCATGACGAAATTATTCTCGAAGCTCCAGAGAAGATGGCAGATGATGCCGCCGCCATTTTACGAGAGACCATGATCGAAGCGGGGAAAGCTTATCTGTCCAGAGTTCCGGTTGAGGTGGAGGTTACGATTGGGGAGACATGGGCAGAGAAGTAGACAACGCCGGCCTCAGCTTCATGAAGGCGTCGGTTGTAAGATGTGGTCGCTTCAATATGATCTCGTGCTTCACACCCCAGTTTCCGATCTCATCGCGCATGTTGCCGGTTCAGGGGAATTCAGATATTAAGATCATAAGGCGTTATGCGTCAGTCTGTTCTGTAGATGGAATGCATTGGCAAGGAGTTTGAACTTCACCGGTACTCTCTCCGCTACGGGCCAGGACCCGATTCCTATAACATTTCGAGGCCATGTTCATAAAGAGGCGCCGGGATGTATTCTTCGCGGCGCAGGATTACGCTTCCGGCTCCGCTTTGTATCTGCGGTACCCCTTACATGCCTCGTTGATTCTTAAGGAAGTTAATGTACGCCGCTGCCGTTTCCGCCGGTTTTTCCATCATGGGGACATGCCCTGTCTCTTTCATGATGACTGTTTGGTGGTTTTTGAGGCCCTTATCCAAAACCGATGCACCGGACACATCGAGAATCCTGTCATGGTCCCCCCAGATAATGAGTACCGGCGCCTGGATCATGGGAAGGAAAGGTTCCAGGGCAAATGCTTCATTGAAGAGGTCCCATCCTATTTTTTCGTTGAACTTCCAACCGGCCATGGCCTGGGCCACCTCCGCCTTCTTGATGTGGTCGGGCATCGGCGGGGTCTTGACGAAAAGAAGAGGGAGCATTTTTTCGAAGTCATCAGGGTTGCTGATCAGGAAGGGATTGTCCCCATAATTCTCCAACTTGAACATGACTTCGGACTTTTTCGCCGTCTGGAGCTGAGCGGGGGCAAGGAGGGCCAAAGTCGATATTTTCTGAGGGACCCTTGCACTATAGACGGCCGCAATCGTTCCCCCCATAGAGTTTCCTACCAGATGGAACCTTTTCAGTTGTAAGACCTCGGCGAACCGGTCGAGACGCTTCACTTGGCTGTCTATGTTGTAACTTGCGTCCCACCGTTTCGTGCTCTCGCCGAAACCGGCCAGATCGGGGATGACAACATGATAATCCGGGGTCAACTGTTCCGCGAAAAAGGTCCAGTGATTCTTGTTGGCGGTGTATCCGTGCAAGAGCAGCACCGTTTCCCCTTGACCGCCTTCCAGGTATACGATTCGGTCGCTGTCGACCTGGATCTCCTTTTTTACGAGACCGGCGGAACGCCAGGCATCATGCTTGGCCTCCTCTGCCTGCCTTCTGGCTTCATTCTGAACTCCCGGCACTTGCTCTTGCGCCGTAGGCTGTTGAGCTGTGGGCGGCCCGGTTGAGCAGGAAGACAGGATAAACGCAGCAAAAATCACTAAGATTAGGAACGATCCAGATAATGATAATGACTTTTTCATTGTTGTCTCTTTTTTCGGTCAATTAGTAACAATGTATTAGCCTGAATAACGCATCAACTTCTGCGCTATGCATCCGAACCGCATTTAAAGATCGGATTCTACTCCGAAAAACTTCTGGAACAACCCCAAAGCCCGCAAAACCATACGATTCTCCAATCGAACATGCAAGTGATATGTCAACGGCTGGCCTCGGGAGTTTCATGGAACACCACCATCCCCGCAGTTGATGGTCTCGTTTGCGCCAGCGGCTGCCACCAGGGAGAAATTTTGTGTTGACGCTGATCTGGGCTGCTGAAAAAATGGGAGTACCTGATGCTTGGGTCGCTCAAGCATGACGAGATCATAGTTGAGACAAAAAGCGGCTTGGGGGATATGGGGACCTGGCCGCCGTTCAATGGTGCAAAATCTGCTTCGGCAATCAGTCCTGCGACGGAGAGCGTTTCACAGAAAGAATCCTCACCGTTATCAGGAGTTGCCAGATGACACACTCCGGTGAACGATTACAATTTTTTTGCCGGGAAGTCCCGCTCTCCGGTTTTGAGTGACGTTAACGAAAGGCAAGCTTTCAAATACCTTGCGTGCAGCCAGTTCTCAGACGCCGCGGGGATTGCTGGACTCAACCAAGTCTCCCCCTGATCTCCTTACTGATTCTCACATGCCGGGTTGCATGACGAATGGTTTCATGCCCGTGGCTCCAAAAGTCCCAGTGAAAAGGGCTGTGCAGTCGAAAGCACCCCCGTAGGTATTACAAGCTTTTGATGCCCATTGCGCTCCAACATAGTCGAAACCAGCCCCGGCCACCGTACCTGTGACCGACATAGAAGTAGTTATTCCTGTCGCTACGTCCTTAACAAATGTTCCTTTATAAGTCATGTATCCTTGACCATACGACTCACCCCCATTACAAAGACCGGTGAGCACCCCGCCGCTGGAAGCGAAACCATCAGGACAGACATAGCAAGTCGCCACACCTTCAACGGATCCGTTTGCTGTAGCCGGAGGTTTTTTAATGGACAACTGTGGCTTAGTTGAGATCGCTCCATCCAGAGTCCCTGGCAAGTCTGGGATTGGAGCAAACTGGTTTCCTCCCGCACAGCTTACAGTCTCGATCGTCTCACCGGTATTGGAGGGATTCTGCCAAGAAATGAGTATCTGATATAGATTTCCATTCGTGTCAAAAAAAAGTTGGAGTTGGGGGTCGTATCTCTGTTTTATTCCCGATGCTACTGTAACAAGCTCTCTACCTTCCAAAAGGGTAGAGGTTGCGGGCAATTCTTCTTCGTAAGTCACGCTAAGATTAAGAGTAGTAAGGGGGCCTCCGAAACCGCCTCCAAGTATTTTGGCACTTGCATACTTAAAACCAACTAGTGAAAATAGAACTGCAATTGCTATAACCAATATCTTCTTCATTGTCTTTTCTCCTTTCTTATTTTGCTGATGAAACATTTCATGTGAGGCAATCCAAACGCATTTCCCCCAGAATAATGCAGCAACATGGCTGTCAACAGATGCCAAACCGGATTCTCGAATCGGATTCTGCCCGAAAGCACTCCTGGAACAGCCGTAAAGTCCACAAAACTATACGATGCCCCAATCGAACATGCAAGTGATATGTCGGCAGGGTGGTCTGGGCAGTTTCAGAACACACCACTATCCCCGCTGTCATTCTTTCTGAGCTCAGTGCAGGCTTGAATTCCGAGGGCAACTCTTTCAATTGATGAGCATTACGATAAAGAGGTGAATCGGGCAAGGGTTGGAAGCCGGAATAAAGAGGCTTGGGTCAGTCTTTCCAAAGTTCCGGTTAAAGTGGAAGTTACGATTGGAGAAACATGCACAGAAAAGTAGACAAAAGGAGTCAACACAAAGATCGGCGGACTCATTCACATCCCATATGATGCGAGCGACCGTTCTTTATTCAATCTCACTGGGTGATTTAACCGCTTCGCGTCTCCGTTTCTCCAGATTGGGTTTCTTTCCCGCAGGAACAATATCCGATAGCACGAAACGTTTGTCCTTGCTGAGGTCTCCAGTAGAGGAGTAAGTGAGCAGGGCCTTCTTATTTCGTAACTGATTGGCCACTCTTTTCAATGTTTCTATTTTTATTTTATCCATTTGTGTATCAAAATAGAAAACCAGATTGGGTACATAGACGGCCCATTCGTCGACTTGGATCACCACGGCCTCAATCTGGCCCGTTTTTCCGGCTGGCTCCGAACCGGCTGCAAAGCAAAAACCGCCCTGGCAGAGAAATCCCCCCAAGAGAAACAGGGCGATAAAGATTGTTTTGAGTTCTCCGATTGATAGCTTCCGTTCCATTCTCACCCTTTATGATTCTGGACACCACCGCACCGTTAAAAGAGTTCTTGCACAGGGTTGTCTCTTTTTAGATTCGCCTGACATCATACATCCCCAAAGCGGTGATGATCAAGACCCCACATGAAATCTCGCCCTTCTCATTAACATACGGCTTGCACCGATTGACTCTTTTGCTTTTCACTTACAGGCTGTCGTCCTTGAAAAAATGAAGGGCTTCAATCCTTTTGATTTCTGGAACATTATCCTCACAAGTTCAAGGTGGACTGGATACCATCGAAATGTTCCTGTCCAAGCGACAGGCACCGATGGGTTTAAATTGGCTCTGGTCAATATTTCCGAGAAACTGAACGGGCTCGACGCCCGTATTGTTCATACCCAGCATGACGAGATAATAGTGGAGGCCAGAGACACCATACCGGATCAGGTGAGGGCGACTGTGAAGGAGTCGATGGAAGAAGCATTCAAGCAGATGATTCCAGAAGTCCCTTTTGTGGCGGAGATCAGAGTGGCTGAGGCTTGGGGATGAACTGAGGCTGAACAAGCACCCTGACAGGACGGCGATGGGAAGGACGGAGAAGGGATTTGATTTTCTAGGATATCACTTCAACCCTGATGGGCTTTCAGTGGCTGAAAAGACGATAGAGAAGTTTCTTGCACGTGCAAGCCGGCTTTATGAGCAAGAGCCGGAGGAGCCTTACGACTCCTCCCAGCTTGGGTTGTACGCTAAACGTTGGCTTCGGCAGCTATGGACGGGTCTAAGAGATTTGAAGTGCTTCCCAAGTTTCCGAGGCGATGTGACCAGATCAAACACATAAAAGATGACCCCTCTAACCCTAACGCTACGCTGTCATGGAGCACAACATGCTGGCGGCAATATGATACCGCACATATGCTGGCTTAGCATCGCACCGCTGGGGATCGTTCCACTCACCACCCAGCCAGCATTAGACGCATCGTTTGATGTCCATGGGATCAAAGTACCAAGGAACTCAGAGGAACACGACTGGCTCAACGTCGACTCAGGGAGCCGACCCACCTCCTCGGACCGGCATGACACTGCCCCCCCGGACGTCTCCACCAAACAGTCGTGCAGACTTGGCCGCACCCACATGGGCTGTAATGTCAGAATGCCTATTTTCACCGCCGCCGATTGGAAAAACTCATCCGCACTGCATATATGGGCGGTGGGACCAAACGTAGTCTGGCATAACGCGTTCATACCAACGGTCCCATGCGAGTTCCCATCAGTCGTAGCCTTTGAGGGACCGACAAAATGCGCCGCCGCCACGGCCCCCGTGCTCCAGGTCGGCTCAGCAGCCTCTGCTCTCATACCGCAATAAGAAATCAAACAAACAAACGCTGCCAGCAATGCGAGCTTTCTCATTTTCGCTCCTCCTCTGTGATAATTAAAGTTGACGGTGCTGATGCAGGAAATTTCGGTGGACACCTTACCCGGAATAATGCACCAACTTCTGTGCCAAGCATCCCAACCACGTTTTCGGATCGGGTCTTTGCCCGAAAAAACTTCACTTGCGCGCCTGAGAATGGAAAAAACATACAATCTCCGGCTGGAATACGGAAGTTATTCCAGATAATGCAACGGATACTTCACTATTCAATCTTGCCGTCCAAGCAAATGGCGCCGATGGTTTCAAACTTGCCCACTGCCTCATTTCTAGTGGGCTGGAGGGGGTAGACGCACGTATTGTTCACACCCAGCACGACGAGATAATTGTCGAAGCCAGAGACAATATAACGGATCAGGTGCAGGCGATCGTGGAGGAGTCGATGGAAGAAGCATTGGAGCGACATGGGCGGAGGAGCATCTTGCCGCAATCAGACTAACCATCCCCTTAATTCCCGGGGAGACGACACGGCCCTAATACATTGATCAGTCCAAACCGTCATCATCAATCCCCTCTGCGTGCGGAGGCAGTGAGCAACCGAAGATGCTACCCATGAAAGGATTCATAACAACATTTACGAGAACGGATACTGAGAACTTACTCCGTCACTGTCCCTCAAAATGAATACGTTGCCGACCGGATACGGTGTGCCTAATTAACCCCGGTCACAGTGAATGACCACGTAATGTCCTGCTGAAGCCCATTTCCGAAAGAATCCACAACGGCATTACTCGGTAGATGTACAGTCCAGACAGTCCCACCCAGCTCGGCGTCAAATGGCGTTTCCGCCAGCATTGACAAGGTCTTCCCGGAGATCGAGTTCAGCAGGTATTTTTGCTCACCAGGCGAACTAACGGTAATACTTGAAAATCCGGGGCCCGGCTTGATGTCAGCATCAAAGACGGCAGTCACCATGGAAAGACCCAGGTAGTTGATGAGCTCTCCGTTGTCCGGAGATTTTGAGACGAGGTTAATATAGCTTTTGAAAAGATTGGCTATTATCCAAGGCTCAAGCCATGTGGCTTTGACAATGTGGAGATCGGTGTAGTCGGCATTATAGGAAGCCAGAATCGCCAGGTCCGAGACCGGTTGTGAATAGACTTGCATGGATGAGTCGGGTGGGACATTGAGCCATCCTCCTTTTATCATTACCTTCTTCCCTTGATTATCAAAAAAGTGGTCTGCCAGGACCTGGGTCCCAAATTGGACGAGGCCGGACTTCCCCTGCTTAAAGAGCAGGGCTACCGGTTTGATGGATGCGCTCGTTTCACCATCATTTACCAGGTCCCAGATAAGCAGCTTCTGAATTGTGGAGTGGTAAAAATTCGAGATCGACACGGAACCGATCTTTGGAGCGGTAGTGTAGGCTTTGATACATAGATGCGTGTAAGGCACGGCGTATTCTGCTCCAAAAGCTACGTCAAACCATCCTTCATTATAATTGAACAACCAATAGCTCTCTCCAGGGTTTGCAGTGTAGTCGTTTGAGTACGGTGGAAATGGCTCGCATATGCCCACAACCACCGAATTTTGGTCAGGAAGACCTCCTGGTGTCAGAACAACAGAAAATCTCTCGCCAGCAGTCAGGTGAACCTTATTAGGCAGCTTTACGGTGAAATACCCCGTTATCGGCAAGGTCACATTGAATGCAGCAGCCGGCTGTGCGTCGGGTGCGCAAGGAGCAGAAGCCGGCGGGTTCAGGTATATTTTGATCTTATAACTCCCAGGCGCCGTAATGCTGTAAAACCCCACTGCAGCAAGGTCGTCGTCACCTGCTGCAGTAAATACGTTTCCGACGGCGGCGGGAGTGTAGGATCCGGTAAGCCCGAGGGTATCGTACTGGTAGATTCGATTGTAGTTAGTAGCGGGCTCGCCTGTAAACACGGCACAGTCGGTTCCTACAGTGTGGTCATAATATGAAATATAAAAATAGCCATTATCTCCCCATGTTGGGCCTTCATTATTCTTCGCTATAAAGGCTCCGTTTTCTGGAGGCGAGGAATTGTCATAAGAGGAAATGAATTTGGATTTATCGAAATTATCGTCCCAACCCACCAGAGTCACCGCATGGACGCAGTTATTTACAGTCTCATAATAGGTGTTATAAGTTGGGTTGGCGCCTCTCCAACTGATAGAGGCGTAAACGCCTCCGAAGTTCATAATGGAGTACTTGATCCAATTCAGCCAGTCGGTATCGTTGTGTGTAGGCGAGCCGTTGAGTATTTTCGGCGGCAGGAAATATACATTCTGAACATGCTTTAAGACCGCCGGGTTGCTCTTCGGGTTGGAATAGTTGAAGTCAGATTCCCCTACCGGCCCAAACCAGCCGACAAGATAAGCTGTGGCCCATTGGTCATTGCCTCCACCCCCACATACGCCGTGGGAAAATAACTGCATATGGTTCTCTGAAAAATCCCATGTTTCGGTCGGTTCGAAGAAAGACTCCAGGGAGCCCATAGTCGCAGTGGTCCAGCATGTTCCGCATAAGTTGACCGGCCTGACGGGGGTTACACGCCCCAGGGCTCTAAGGTCGTATGCAGCCGGATACGGTCCGGTGGGGACCTGAAGAGGAACGCCCACTTGGTTGAATTGGACTGGGGGCTGGAACAATACTCCTGGTAACCATTTTATTTGTTTGGCCTGAACGCTTGAATAGGAAATTGTCAGCATAGCACAGATTAGAATGAGCCCCAAAAGACCTAAAGTGACTCTTGCTCTCATAGCATCATCTCCTTAATGTGAGTTGAATGCGCTGCAGTTTGAGCCGAAGAGTAGGGCTCTTTTTGAACAAATGGTACAAAACGAAGCCCAATACTGCATCAACCTGTCCTCCAAGGATTCTGACGTACATCAATACGAGCGATGATAACAGAAATGTAAAGATGTGTAAAGTGGAGTTTTAGAGGGTAGGAATTGAGTGGCAGCCTACTCAGATACCCACTTATTACTTGTGTTTCATGGTATTGACAGCAATCAGATAACTAATCCTAAATGCATAACTGCAGAGCGAGAAGCCTTTGAGATGTCAGTGCTGACAAACAGACGATTTGAGTATGGATTTAGCCGAGATCGTCGAGCATGCGGTATTCTCGCTGTGTGGGGTCAATATTTAAGAGAGCTACTTGGATTTTTTTATGACGAAAATAGTCTACTTGCACCAGCTTGGATACTTATGAGCGAATTATATTATGATCAATCTGGTATCACTTTCCGCGGGACCGAGTAGTGATAGTCTGAATCCCTGCCTCCTTGTAAAGTGTCTTAAAGACCGAATCGAACCTTTTCACAGAGGTATTGGACACAGAGACTCCGTGAGATTTGCCTGATGCCGTTACCGACATATAAGTAGAGAAGCCACCCATAATGCGCGGATTACTATAATGCTCGTTAAGATCAAAAAAACCGCAGCCAACCACTTTTGCATAGATTCTTTTGACATTTTCCTGTGAGATTTCAAGTTGCTCTAATGGAAGTTGCACTGATCCGCCTCTCCATCTGCCGGTAAAGTACTTGAGTATCCCGTTTGCGTGGACTTCAATATAGGTGCGTGGCCCCGGCCGATTGCCATGACTGTCGCCACTTTTGTAAACGAGCAGGAAATCGGGGGGCACGGTTAATTCTGTTATATCCATCTCAGTGCAGGGCGCATTCCCAGAATTGAGAGCGGGTGGTTTGCCGGAAAGTTCGTCTTGGGCAGGAAACCCTGCCGTCGCTAAGCACATTAGAATCGTCAGAATCACAACTAAAATACCCGGTTTCATACACTCCCCCTTCATTGGAAAGGCTCGCATCGGGCTTTTAAAAACCCTTCGTTTGCTGAGTTGGAAAAAATCAGGTTTATAACCTCGGGTCCCTTCCGCAAAGCACTTACACGGAAACGGAAATGCGACTTCACCGTCATGCAATATGCGAGCTCTAAAGTACTATCATGACACGTTACAGGTCCTCCCGGTCATGGATAGAATTTCACCCCATCATAGCGGCATTCTATTTTCAGGTTGGGATTCTGCTTCACATAGACCCTGCACTTGTCTTCCGCTTGCTGGCGCGTTATGATGAAGAGTGAGAGGTGGGCGCCAATGGCGGATGACCCACAAACCGGCAATCCTCGCCTAGTCCCAGCCATTTATCTCGGATTCTGGAAAATTGTGGAAGGACGCCTCCCTGGAGAGGGGCAGATGCTCGGTTTCTTGTATACTGCCTTCGACAACACCTTTGAAACAAACTGGGAGATTGTCCAGGGATAGTGGCCGATTCCTGTAGGTTTTGGCTCAGGCATGAGCCAAAGCTGATGCTCGTTCCGCTGTTTTTCTCACCCATCGCTTCCGGCTGCCGATTCAATAGCCGAGAAACGCCGCCGAGTTTTATGCCAAGCTCCGGAGGACATCGGCAAATCCTTCAATGAAGTGCAAAGCCGCTGCCGATGAGCGGGTTACCTGCTTGAATTGGAAGTGAACGGCTGTCGCCGTCTCATACCCATACTCCACACACTTCTTCTCAAAAATCTTAACCGTCGGGACTCCAAGAATCCTGCCTACCCATGCGGCGGTGGATGAGTTGGGTAAGAGGAACTGCTCTCGAAAACGCCCCTCACGGGTAGAACATGGAATGCAGTTTACGGATCATACTCACTGGACGCACAGAAAACTTACGAAGCCTGTGTTCAGGCATGCGAAATCGCAACTTTGGTCCGCACCGATGCTGACGGTAATTGTGTTTGATCCCGTGGGGGACAGACCAAAGTTCTTCTCGAGTTCGCCCGGAGTGTTCGGACCACTCCCGCCCGGGGCGCAAGTATCCCCCTCGCCAGCCGAGACAACGGGGGCATACAGCTTGGGTGAGGTGAAACTGGCGTTATATAACGTGGCGACGCAAGAGGGCGTGCCCGTGAACGGCGTTGATTGAAAATAAACCGCGAAGGGCCACACGACCTGATCGCCCCAATCGCGTGGGGCGCAAGCGACCACGAGGGAGTTGGCAGAATGGGTGATTTCACTGAGGTGCCAGGAGAAGGATCCATAGAGGGCGGAGGCGACACCGCTCGCGACGCCGGATTTCCCTTGCAGACCCTGTATGCCTTGCATACCTTGAGAACCCTGAGGACCTTGCGGCCCTGCTGGTCCTTGCGGTCCTGCTGGCCCCTGTGGTCCCGCCGGGCCTTGGATGCCCTGGGGGCCTGCCTCATATGATAAGTCAAAAGCAGCCGTACCGTTTGACTTCGTGGTTACCGCTAGCAAATAACTACCGGGACTCACACTTGACGGTAACGACGCCACGATTTTTCCTGGTTGCAACTCTGCACTGCTAGCTTAGTGCCGCCAATCGTCACGGTCCCCGTTTTCGATCCAAAGTTGTTGCCATAGACATAACATAGCATGTGACTGTAATCGACTGTAGCCCATGTTATCGTCGGCGCAGCGCCGAAGACAATCGTCGGGGTGACCGTCAATGCCGTCAACACGATTGTTAAAGTCATCCACTTATTGATGGTTCCCATGATAGTTTTCCTCCTCCCTTGTGATAAATCCCAAGAAGTCTTTGAGAGTTATTATCCGGAAATGCCCACTCTAATTTAGACAAAAGTTCTACGGAGCAAAAAAACGAGAACTCCCCCAAAGGGATACCTGAAATTCCCCTTGGAGGTCTCACGCTGGCAGTTTACGGAGAGTCAACTTCATGGATTCCTCCAGACAGAACCCTTTTAGAAATAGCTATGAAGGTAAGACTGGACAGAATACTAAACCTCAGTATTGCTGACCATTTTTGGGGACGGACCACAGGGCGAAGGGGCAGCCACACTACCCCCACGTGTTGTCAACAGCCACAGCAAGCGTCAGATGTCAAGGAGATTTTGAGGGTCGGAATTGGATAATCGTCTACTAAGATACCATTTTATTGCATACTTTTCAGAGTGTTGACAACAATCCGACAGCTTATACTAAAGAGATTTTTATATTCAAAGGAGTGCGTGGCAATCAAAGCTCGTCTGGATAACCCGCCACATGTTTTCCTCACATTGGAATTGTTGTTTGAGCAGGACCTGCAGGCTGCTTCCGCCGACTGTTCAGTGAAGGTCCACCTGGTATCACTGCCTGAGTCACATACACCAGGGACACAGCTTGAATTTCCAAGCAATCACATCGCCAATGCTGGTCATTCCGGTTAGGATCATAATGGCCAGACCGAGAAAACTGATTAAGCCCCCAATGTAGAAAATCTTAGTCAGTGTGCTGAGTTGTCTCCATTCGAGTGTCATAGCCACCCTCATTTCCGAAAAACCTGAAACTCCTTGCCACACGCCACACACCTTTTTTGGGTCTTCCGGCAAACGCGTACCCGGATAATTGAAAACAAGAAATGGACATGGCAGACTCCGTGTTGTTTGAGACCAATCGAACAATACGGAGGAGATTCCAGCCATGTCCACATCGATAC
>JBEKQE010000118.1:0-15591 GCA_049520035.1 Syntrophobacteraceae bacterium
GTTCATTATCGGCATGCTGATACTCACGATCCCCATGAACACTCCCACATAGCCAAGGACATAAGAGGCGCATTTTCGCGCCCAGTCATGGGTGATTCCGTCGGTTTTCATCACCAGCCAGGTGGCGCCCAGCAGAGCATAGCCGAACAGTAGGGCCACCCCCGTCATGAAACTGTATGCATTGAGCCAGTCAAAAGGCTGGCCCGCAAAGCTTCGCCCCTCGACCTGCACCCCTTTGACAAAGGCCCCAAGGATCATGCCCTGCATGAAAGCGGCCGTTATCGACCCAAAGTGGAAAGAGTAGTCCCAGACAAAGCGGGATTTGACGGCCTTGAAGCGAAACTCGAATGCCACACCGCGAAAGATCAGACCCAAAAGCATCAGGATGACAGGCATGTAGAGCGCCGGCATCAGGATCGCATAAGCAAGCGGAAACGCCGCAAAAAGCCCGCCGCCGCTCAGCACCAGCCAGGTCTCGTTGCCGTCCCAGAAGGGTGCGACGGAGTTCATCATGCGGTCCCTGCATTCATCCGACGGCGCAAAGGGAAACAAAATGCCCACCCCCAGGTCGAAGCCATCCAGAAGTACATACAGGAAAAGCGCCGTGACGAGCAGGCCAAACCATATGAGCGGAAGATCCAGGGCGCCTTCGAGGCTAAACATGCCGTCCCTCCTCTTCTGAAACAAGCTCGGTGATCAGAGGAGGCCCTTTGACGCCGTGCGAACCATAAACATCCGCCTCGGTCTCGGGACCTTTTCTGATCAGTTTTATAATGTAATAGCTCCCGGCGCCGAACACGACCGCATAGGTGAGCACAAAAGCGCCGATGGATACGAGGATGGGAATGCCCTGCACAGGAGAGACGGCCTCTTTGGTCCGCATCACACCCTGAATTATATAGGGCTGCCTGCCGATTTCAGAAACGAACCATCCCGCCAAAACTGCGGCAAATCCTGCCGGGGTCATGACCATGCACCAGTGCTGAAACCATTTTGTATCAAATAAGCGCTTCCTGAAATGAAGAACCAGGGCCGTCACGCCGGTCAGGATCATCAAAATGCCGATCCCCACCATGACGCGGAAAGACCAGAATACCCACAGCGCCGGGGGGCGTTCGTCTTTAGGCCAGTTCTTCAAGCCCTTGACCTCGCCATTGAGGTCATGGGTGAGAATCAGGCTCGACAGCCTGGGGATTTCGACCGCATATTTTGTGGTTTCCTCTTGCTGGTCCGGCCAGCCGAAGAGAATCAACGGCGCGCCGCGCCGGGTTTCCCACAGTCCTTCGATTGCGGCCACCTTGGCAGGCTGATGTTTTAACGTGTTAAGACCGTGCATATCGCCGAACAGCAGTTGCATCGGGGCTACGAAAATCGCCATTATCACGGCCATGCCCAACATCACGCGCGCCTCCCTTATATGGCGGCCGCCCCACAGGTAAAATGCCCCGACGCCCCCGGCCACAAAAGCTGTGGTCAGGTATGCGGCGGTGACCATATGGACGAAGCGGTAGGGAAAAGACGGGCTGAAAATAATCTGCAGCCAGCTCGTGGGATACAACAGGCCGTTTTCGGCAATCCGGAACCCCTGCGGAGTCTGCATCCAGCTATTGGCCGCCAGGATCCAGAATGCGGAAATCAGGGTCCCCATCGCCACAATCACTGTTGCAGCAAAATGAATCCGGCGGCTGACGCGGTTCCAGCCAAACAGCATGACCCCAAGAAATGATGCCTCCAGAAAGAACGCGGCCAGCACTTCGTAGCCCAGCAAGGGCCCGATAATGTTTCCTGCCCTGTCTGCGAATGCGGACCAGTTGGTCCCGAACTCGAATGACATGACCACGCCCGATACGACGCCCATGCCGAATGTGACGGCAAAGATCTTGACCCACATGCGGTATATGACTGCATAGACCGTGTCGCCGGTTTTCAGCCATCGCCATTCGAGCACGGCCAGCCAGCTCGCAAGACCGATTGTGAAGGCCGGGAAAAAGATGTGAAAAGAAAGAGTGAATGCGAACTGAATGCGAGAGAGCAGGACCGGGTCGAGGTTTTCAATCATGACCTTAAGTCTCCGGTAATCAGAACCATCGATGGATATGAATAGACGCCGCTAATAAATACAAATGCCGCAAGAACCCGGCAGCCGGGGGCAAATCGCCGACCGCAGAGGCTGAAGAAAACATACTCCCCGGCCCCAATAGTGTGCATCGGAATGCAGGAATGCAAGCCCCTGACATGAGGATGAAAAAGGTTCTCAGGTGGGAGAAACGCCGGAACATTACTAATGATTTGATCATTCCGGCGGAGGTCCATGCCCGTCAACTTAAGAGTTGGCAGGCAAAACATTCGCCTGTACCACCCTTTCTTCGTGTCCTTCACTCCTCTTCGTGATAACGATGGCCTTAGTCAATCACGAAGAGGGAGCGCAGCGGAGTGAAGCGGAGTGAAGGATTCACGAAGAGCAAGCGTAGCAGGGTGAAGAGATTGCCTCGGCCTATGCGCTTTCAATTTTTTTAATCCTCCCAATCCATTTCATTTTCTTCGTCCTCTTCGTGGACTCTTCGTGGTCTTCGTGATAAGGACAGCCCCAGCCAGCCTCGAAGAACACAAAAGAGGCACAAAGAGAGAGCGCAGCAGGGTGAAGAGATTGCCCGGACACATCCGCTAAAGTTGACGGCTATGCCGGCGGAGGCCGGAATCCAGGCTTTTTGCCAGCTAATCGATTTTAAAGCGAAAGACACTCGCCCCCTGCCACCGGGATCAGACACTTCCTGGGCAGGATCTAACTAAGTATTTTAACCTCCAATTTGCTCAAACCATCCAACGCAAGCCCGGCCCATATCAAGCAACCCGTGCAGCAGCAATGATGAGAACTGCAGGTATGATCCAAATATTCAAAGGTCCCGGCTAACCCAAAGCAGAACGCCATATAGGAGAGCTGCCTTTACTTTTCATTTTCATCGATGTTGTGGATGGATTACCTCGCTCAAGCGATGTATGATGTCCCTATCATAAGATCCAGAACTTCCAGTTAAGTTCCGCTCTGAAACTTTTCCAGTTCTTCCAGATCCCACTGGAGGTCCATCTCCTCGAAGATGGCGCGTGCTTTCTTCAAGTACTCACCTGCGCTTAACCCGTTTAGCTCTTTGTATTTGCTTCCAGGTTCCATCAGGCGCTTTCCTATCTCCATGTAGGCGCGTGCAAGGTCGGGACGTGCCCCGAGCCGCTCTCCTTCCTTGATCGATTTATCGAACCACTTAAGGGCCTTGCCCTGCTTTCCAGTCAACCAGTAGTATACCCCCATCAATCGGTAGCTCTCGGTGCGGATGGCTGCGTATTTCGCCGAAATTCCCACCGCTTCTTTGCCGCTCTTAAGGGCTTGCTTCGCTAATTTTTGAACCGCGCTTCCATCTTTGGAATGGACTGCATCCCGGAGCAGGTAAACGTCGAACTTGAACTGCGCAAGCAGATAAGGAGTCACGTACCATGGAGGCCAGAAACTTTGCCCGCCCATGATTTGCCTGGCGTGAGCAAGGGAATCCTCCGCCGCTTTGATCTCCCCAATCGAAACCTCCGCTGAAGCTTTATACCCGAAGGCATGAAGTTCATGATTTTCCAACCCCTTTCCCGCACAATGGGACGCCAACCTTTCCGCTTCCGACCGAGCCAGGTAATACTTGCCGGAAGCCAGGAGAAGCTCGGTTGAATATAGATACGCATAGATTCTGAACAGATCGAAATCATAAAGGTCCCCAAGCCTGGCCAAATTCTCTATAGATTCTTTGGCCTCGCCGAATCTGCCCTGGCAGATTCTTGCCGCAGCAAGTGTAAAGATCCAGGTTCCCACAACCCAGTAAATCCCGCTCTTTATTCCGGCATCGATCAAATCCCGGTCAGGCCCCTGAACTTCATCCCAGTTCCCCGATACGTACCTGATCCAGGCTGCACACTGCTGCACGGTGCCATGTATCTCTCCCGCGGCCTCTAATTTTGAGAGATCGTACCGGAAACTCTCCCTCATTTCACCGATGTGTTCTACGAATCCCCTTTGCGGGTCCACATGGACCAAGGCGTTGCTCTTCTTGACAGTCAGGTCGAAATATGAGTTTACAGAATCGTCGGGAGTTCTTTTGCGCCCCAGCCACGGCAGGTAAATTCTGAGGATGATGATGTATTTATCGTATAGCAACTTTATGGCCCTGGTGATTTTGCGCTTCGGCGACCGCTTTCCCATTCGAATGAAAACTTTGTCGATATATTCTACCGCGTCCTCATACTGACATTTGTTGTAATGGGCCACTGCTATGTTCTTTTCGAACTGCGCCAGCTTTGCCTGGTCCGCCGCATCACCATACTTTTCGAGATATAGCCTCAAGGCTTCCTTGTAATAGTGCAGGGCTTCACTGGATGCCGAAGTCCTAAGCGCCTCCTCGCCTGCTTTCACCATCCAATCTTCGGCTTTCCCCGGGTCGTCTGCCTTGCTGTAATGCCAGGCCAGCGTGCCGTAGAACTCGTGCAGCCGTTTCTCAAAAAGCTTCTCTATGGATTCGGCGACCCTGCGATGAAGTTCTTTTCGCTGCTGAAGAAGGGTCGATTCGTAGGCCGCCTCCTGGGTCAGGGCGTGTTTGAAAAGGTACTCCAGTTCCTCGAGTCTGATCCGGTCCCGAATGAGCTGCAGGTCCTTTAGATACGAGAGCCTGGAATCGATGTTTTCAATGGATGTGGCGACATCCTTCAGGATGCGGTCAAAGAAACTCCTGCCAATGACCGATGCGCACTTCACCAGCTCCCGTGTCCTCTCTTCCAGGCGGTCAATCCTGGCCATGAGCACATCGTTTATGGTGTGAGGGACGACGACGGAATGTATTTTTTCGGTGACATCGAACGAACCGTTCCGCCTGACAATGGCCCCCTGGTCGACCAGGGAACGGACAATTTCTTCGATGAAGAAAGGATTCCCTCCTGTCCGCTCGCCGATCTGCGCGCGCAGGGAGTGTGGTAGTCCTTTTAAATCGAGCATGTTGCCAATGAGAGCATCGCTCATCTGCTTATCCAGGGGCTGGAGGGCTATTTCTACATATCGGTCGTCCAGGACCTCGCCGACCTTTTCCACAACCCTTTTGGTTTCCCCGCGCCAGTAGCCGGGACGGAACACGTTTATAAAAAGAAGGCGGTTCTTTTCCGCGAGGCGATATAGTGATTCCAGGAGCCCCAGCGAACTTTCATCCGCCCAGTGAAGGTCCTCTAAAACCATAACCATCGGCCTAAGCTGGCTTCCTTTTACAAGTAGCTCGCGGACATTTTTGATGATGAGCTTCTCCAGCGCCTCCCCTTCGATTCCCTTCATCGTCTCGGCATATTTTCCCTTTAGTTTCATCCCCATCAGCGTGCCCAGGAAGGGCAGGATTTCGTTCGCCTCATCCGGATGGACCGCGCGAACGGTTCTCTCCAGCTTGTCAAATCCTGCGGACTCCGAATCGCCTTCGCCTATCCCGGCCCACTGTTTCATCAGGTCGATTACGGGATGAAAACTGAGGTTTTTGCCCATGGACATGGCCCGGCCTTCGAGAAGTGTGACCCTCTTCATCACTTCGCGTTTTCGAAGCTCGACAATGAGGCGGGATTTTCCGATTCCCGCTTCGCCAAAAACGTTTACGACCGAGCCTTCGCCGTTGGCCAGCTTCATGACCTGCAGTTCGAGCCGGGCCAGCTCCGCGTCCCTTCCCACCATCTCCGAAGATATCTGACGGTCTGTGCTGATTGAAGGCTTCGAGGGTTTGGGGGCGATAATCTTGAACACCGGGATCGGCTCGGCTTTGCCCTTCACCTGTTTAAGGCCCATGTCATGAAAGTTGAAGCGCTCCCTGGTTCGCCGAAGGGTCTCTTCGCCGATCAGTATTTCACCGGGAGCCGCCAGGCCGCTCAAGCGGGCGGCCACATTGACAGCGTCGCCCGCTATCCCGTGTGTACCCCTTTCAGTATCGACGTCTGCTGTCACCACAAGGCCGGTGTTGATTCCGGTGTGCATGGAAAGGGGAGACCCGACCCAGTTTTCATACTTAGGGCTTATCCCTTTGACCAGGTCGTGGATCTCCATCGCGGTGTGAACGGCACGGACGGAATCGTCCTCACGCACATGCGGCACACCAAAAAATACCACCACGCCGTCACCCATCACCCGCTCGATGAATCCGTCATACCTGGCTACGATCTCTTTCACCCCGGCAAAGATGCTTCCAGTGATCTGTTTTACCTGTTCGGGATCGAGTTTTTCGGCGATTGATGTGTACCCGGTGATATCTGAGAAAAGTACCGTTACATGTTTTCTCTCCGGCGCAAGGGTGGCGTGAGTCTTTGACTGTTCGAATTGACCATCAGAAGCTGGCCCCAAGGGCTGAAACTTATTGCCGCATTTGTTACAAAACCTTGCATCCTCTGGTTGCTCTGATTCACATTTGAGACACTTCATCGAAGTACTCCTCTTGGGAAAGAACCCCGTTGCTAAGTGTTTACCACATGGCAGAGAACCTTCCTTTAGGTACGGTAGCGGGTGGGCACGGTTTCACTCACTGGGCTGCGCTTTTGCCCACCCTTACGAATTAGTGTTAAGCTCACCATATGCCAGGATACGGCCCTTTGGTCGTCATCATGCCATGGCCCTTCATTATCAGGTCGTAGCCTTCCGCGATCTGCCTTTAGGCATTGGTCAACTCGGGGTCTTTAATCCCCTTGTTCTCCATTATGGCCGTTATTTTCTGGCTTCCATCCATCATCTGCTTTGCGCCAACCACTATCACCTTTGACGCCTGATCTTCCGCGGCTAAAGATCCAACCGGAGCGAAAGTACCAACCGAAACAAGGACTATCAACGAAATCAAAAAATACTTTTTCTTGGCAATACCTCCTCTTAATTGATGTTCCCTGCGAACCTTGGAAGACTGGAGGGAATCCAAACAATGAAATATGCTCCCGCCGTTGCCACGTTGAGCAGGAACACACATAAAAGCCACGGGCCTTTCCGATTTACTTTTTCCGCTCTACGATAAATTCGCAGTATGGGTCGCCGCCCGGCATGGTCTTGGGAAGGCTGTGGGCAAAATCTGGGTTCAAGCTCTCAACAACCCCGTCACCCCACCTTCGATGCCCGATTTTACAAAAATCCCAGCCAAGGCCCTGCTCCTTCCACCTCTCATGGTAGGGACATTTCGATACGCGTGCCGCACACCTGTCGCGAGTGGCTTCCACAACTTCGAATTCCCACTCTGGCCCCATGACCGCACGAACTGCGAGCTCGATTGCTTCCTCTATCTCTCTGGCGTCGCCAACGGGCAGTCCGAAAGCATCCACGAATTCCTTCACGCCCTTTCCGGCCTGGGACCAAAACTCCCCGTTGAATTCATTGTATTTCGCCTCGCCTACCGCCTGTTTCAGCGCGTTAGCACAGGCCATCCAGGCGCCGGTCAATCCTTTGGTAGCTATTTGCCACCGTGCTTCTGCAGAAATCTTCTCTATTAGCTCACTCATGTCTTTTACCTCCATGTTCTATGAGCGTTTTCCTTTGCGGTGCCCTGCCCGCCGCAACTCAAAATGAAAACGGCCCGTTACCTCGTTGTCCCCTTGATATCAAATGAAAGTCACATGGCGGACACATGGCGGCCGAACTCAAATGAATCTCGAAATGGCGTTATGACTGGATCTTGCAGGAAGAATTGCTGGCTTTTTGAAATTGCTTGAGTAATCGCGCAGAAGGCTTTGGGCTGGAGGGTCTCTGCCTTTGCCAGTTCGGAGATAATGTTAATGTTGTCGTCTGATGCCGAATTGGCAGGTAATATGGGAAGCAGCCGGCGCCGATGAATTCAGGCGGGCAGTTAATTTCAGTCCTCTTTGACGCCTTTCGGCGGTAACATCTCACAGCTTCGCCAAGACCTCCTGCGCCTTTTTCAGCCATTGGTCCATACCCATTTCCCGGAACATGGCCTCTGCCTTCCTCACGGGTTGGAGCGCTTTTTCGTTCTGACCGGCGTCGAGATACAGTTCGGCGAGACTCAAATAACCGACCGCCACGTCTGGTTTCTGCCTTTGGTCCTTCAATATCCTGATTCCGTCGAGCACGTTTCGCTCGGCTTCGTCCAGGCGGGATTTTTCCTCTCTTACCGCCACGCGGCCAAGCAGGATTTTCGAGTAGGCCTCATGATCCTTCTCGGCGATCTTCCGCGCCAGGGCCAGAGCTTCTTCTGCGTTCCGGCTTGCTTTTGTCATGTCACCCATCTCTAAATAGACCAAACCAAGGTACAAATATTGGCGAGCCCTCCACGTGAGGCTGCCGGCTCTGCTCTGGATTTCCATGCCCTTTTCGATATAGCCTACCGCTTCTTCATACCTGCCAAGAAAATAGCATGCTTGACCAATTCCGGTATATGCCTGCCCGAGCCAGTTTACCGCCTTGAGTGGTTCCATGAAATACACTGCCTGCCGATAATGATCCATGCAAGCATGCCCGTCTCCCTTCGCTGCATAGGACCATGCGTATGTAATTTCAATATGACCAATCGTAAAGGTGTGATTAATCTCAGTGGCCAGAGACAAGCCTTCAGCTATTATGAATTCCGCCCCGGCGAAGTCCCCCCAAGGTGCGACATTGCGAAGCCTTTGCAGCCTAGAGTCATTGGATACACATAAACGGCCCGCCCGAACATTTCCCTCTGCCCGTACGTTTGCATGACGGGCAAGATCTTGTCGGCCGCCTCAAGCGCGGGCGCAAATTCCCTCCTGGTCGAATATAAAAGAGTAAGATCATATCCGACTGGAACAATAAGATCTAAGTCTTCAGATTTTTGGGCTTCCAGAAAAGCATTCTCAAGGCATACCGATCCCATGCCGGGATCGCCTTTTGTACAGTGATAAATTCCTATCGAGCTCAGAATGTTGGCGCTGGCCTTCTCATCGTTGATCTCCTTGGCCGAGTCCGCACACATTTGAAGGTACTTCATCGAATGTTCAGGATAACCAATCATCCTAATGGGAGCAGCCATCGATATTAGAATTTGTACCAACTCCCGTTTGTTCCCCAGCGTCTCGGGAAATTGGCTCAGAGTGTCCACTGCATCCCGGTATAAGCGAAACGCCTCCCAGTGGGCTTCCCGTTCAAGGGCTTTCCAGGCAGATAGTTTTAGATACTCATAAGCCTTGATCTTGTTATTGCTTTTAGAATAATGCCAAGCGAGCTTCTCATAGAATTCCTCAAGCCTCTGGGGATAGAGCTCCTCAATTGCCTGGCCTATCTTTTCGTGAATCGCCTTTCTTCTTTGCACGAGCAGGCTGTTATAAGCCACCTCCTGGGTCAGGGCATGCCGGAAGATATATTCGAGTTCCGTAAAAAGGCTCTTCCTCAAGATAAATTCCAGCCTTTGCAGGTTGACGAGCCCCGGTTTGAGCCCCCCTTTCATTTCCGAGATCGTCTCCAGGATGCGGAAAGCGAACTCACGCCCTATTACCGCCGCCACCTGAATTATCCGCTTGGGGCTTTCTTCCAGGCGGTCCATGCGGCCGGCTATTACCCCCTGGATAGTATCGGGGATTTCCATGCCGGATGCATCTCCGGCCAGGACGAAGCTCTCCCCGGTTTTTTTTATAGAGCCGTTATCGATCATGGAGAAGGTGAGCTCTTCGAGGAAAAACGGGTTTCCACCGGACTTGCCTAAGATCAGTTCCGTCAGTTCCGGCGATATTTCTCCACCTTCCAAAATCGCTGCAACCAGTTCCGCGCTCCTGGTAACGGAAAGCTGCCCGAGCGCGATCTGACTGCAACAGGGCTTCGATCCCCAATGATGGGAATATTCGTTTCTATACAAAAGGATGAGAAGAATGCGGGCCTCCGGCACCCAGCCGATCATGTGATCCAGGAACTCTTCCGTGGTCCTGTCGATCCAGTGGAGGTCTTCGATTGCCAGAACCAGAGGCCGGACCCTGCTGATTCGAACGAGCAGGTCCCGAATGGCCTCGAAGGTCCTATCCCTCTTTTGTTTTGGATCGAGTTTCTCGTATTCCTTATCCTCCACCTCAAGGGACAAAAGCCCCTGGAGCGGCGGGAGGATGCTTCGAAGCTTCCTGTCAAGGCCAAGGACTTTCTTCTCCAACTTGTGCTTAATTATTTCTTCCTTTTCGCCTTCCTTCGCTCCGATAAATGACCTGAGAACGTCCAGTAAAGGCAGGTAGGGCATCGACTCGCCGTAGTGGAAGCATCGGCCCTCGAAATAGCGGCAGCCGTCCCTAGGCAGGAATTTTTTAAACTCCAGCAGAAGCCTCGATTTGCCCACTCCCGCTTCGCCTGAGATGCCGACAACCCGGCCTTCTCCCGATCCGGCCCGTTCGAACGCCTCATTTAAGGCTTTCATTTCACGCACGCGGCCTATGAACCTGGTAAGGCCCCTGGCAACCGAGGCGGCAAACTTCGTCTCAATACCCGTGGACTTTATTAGCCGGTGGGCCTCGACGGGTTCTTTCGCCTTGAATTCTATGCAGCCGGCCGGTTCGAAATCGAAGAAATCCCTGGCCAGCTTGTACAGGTTTTCTGAAGCGAGTATTGCGCCGGGTTCGGCGTCGTTCTTCATACCGGCAGCGAGGTCTACCGTGTCGCCCTGCGCCGTGTAGTCCATACGCAGGTCGTTTCCGATAGATCCGACTACAACTGGACCGGAATTGAGGCCGATACGCATCTTGAATTCGATTCCATAACGGTTTTTGAGGCTTTCGGCGTATGGCGCCATGGCATTCCGTATGGCCAGCGCGGCGTGACAGGCGCGCTGTGCGTGGTCCTCATGGGCAACGGGCGCGCCGAAAAGAACCATCACGTCATTGCCCAAAAACTGGTTGACTGTCCCTTCAAACCTGTGGACCTCGTCCAGCAGGATACGGAAACACCCGTCCATGATCTCGTGAACGGCCTCGGGATCGAGCTTGCCGAAAGCCGCGGCAGACTTGTCAACTTCCGCAAACATGACGGTGATGGTTTTGCGCTCGCCCTCTATGGCGCTGCGATTGGTCAGGATCTTGTCCGCAAGATATTTGGGGGTGTAGGAACGGGGCCGGTCCAAATCCAGGTGTTTTCTTTCCCCGTCCGGCCGACCGCTCTCGACAATGCGCCTGTATATCGAGGTAGTCAGCTCGTCAGGATCAACATCCAGTTCCCGGCTAAGCGACCGTTTGCATTCGTCATAGACCCGAATAGCCTCAGTTCTCATTCCAATGTTGGAATAGAGCAGCATCAGCTTCCGGTAGGCTTCTTCCACGACCGGGTCGGCCCTTCTGAGCAATTTATATATTTCGATTGCCTTTCGCGAATTGCCCTGCCTCTCGTAAAGTGAAGCCGTGCGCCGCAGTACATCTACATAAAGGACTCGGGTTTCCTCTCTTTTCAGCATGGTCCAGGGGGTATATAAATCGTCTTCCAGATAGTCCCCCTTGTACAGTTCAATCGCGGAGTTGCCGAGATTAATGGAGGACTTGATGTCTCCGGCCTGCTCTGCTCTCCCTGCGCGCTTGCAAAGATACAAAAACTCGTCGATATCCAGGCGAACCAGACTTCTATTAAGAGAAACCGTATTCCTCTCAAAGGATATATAAGGGGATCTTGATTCCGCTGGATGCCCCAGGACTTTTCTTAGCCTGTACAGCACCGTTTTAAAATTATGCTTCCCCTTATCCGGTGAAGCGTCAGGCCACAGGTCGTCTATAAGTTGATCCAGCAACACATTTTCCGCACTCCTAGTTATAAGGGCCTTCAGGAGCATCTGAGGCTTCTTTGCCGCGCTCCATTCTTTATTTGTGACAGGAGTTTCGCCTCGAAGGAGCTGAAATTTTCCGAGCACGTTTATCTGAATTTGGGGAAGCAGCTCATTAATCGTGGTCGCCATGGATAATGCATCAACCTCCATTTGCAACCCGGCAGCACTTCGGATCGCGAGCCTGCCATGAAGAGCCTTTAGGATAACTTAAAAGTGGAGCCTGAACAGGTTCGCCCTGTTCCTTAAAAATGTTGACAGTCTATGATCGACTATGCGACAGCGGTCTGGCAAAGCCCCCGAGAACTGAAAGGCGGCTCGTATCCGTTGTGGTCGAGCAGGCGAATGGAGAGTGCAGCAGCACGTTCTTTCTCAGCTAAGAAGTCGAGCGGGTGATCTTAAGACGCACTGAGCCGTCGTATCGCGATGATACAAGGCTAAATGCCCCCAATCAATCTCAGCCTACAGGAAAAGTTAGCGCATGTATATTTAAAACAGATTGCAGGAGTAATACATCAGCTCTTCCCATCTGAAGTGGAGATTTGCACCGGTGGGAAGGCAACCAGGCTGTACCCGGCTGAGCCGCTTGAGAATGTTAAAGGAGCTTGCCAATGTGAGAAATCCCGATGTGGCCGGAGTGCAGAACGAAAATGATTTGAATATGTTAACTCGCGATTGCTGATCCATCCCAACCCAAAAAAATAACCACTCTGCGCCGTGCGAGCGCGTAGCGGGCAGGCCGACCGCGCGACACGTCTATCCGTCGTGTTGGGCGTTCGCGGAAGGCCTGTTCGGCTGCAAGCCGTCTGCGGCCACGCGCCTTGATATCCCCAATATTCAAGGACGTCGCTTCGCCGCTGTCAAGTCCCTTGCGGATTTGCGCCCTCAACTCCCTAAGGCGTATGGCATGAATACGGTCGCGCTTTTCAGGAAGCCGCAAGCTTGACATAAATCAGGATTTTTGGCATCTATCAAAGGCGGCCCCATTACAATTTAAGCTCACAAACCGATCTCGCTGTGCGAGCCAAGGCGAACCAAATCGAGGTGTTCATCATCCGGTTTACGGTAAATCAGAACCTAATCAGGCTTGATGTGGCAGTCTCGATGATCGACCCAATCCCCCTTAAAGGGATGATCGAAGTTGCTATATGGTAGGGATGTATCGGCAACAAGCAGTTCGAGAATTTCTCTCAGAACGGCATCGAGCGTTTTGCCGTGCCGTCCTGATTTTTCCCGCTTGTAGTCGCGCTTAAAACGTTTGGTGCGTCTAATCGCCCGCATTTAATTCCACAAACAGGTTATCAACCGAACCAACATTGACCAGTTTGCCACGCCGCGCCGCTTTCATCGCCTCAATGGTTTCGTCATTGGGAACGAGCGGTTCAAAAGGAAGGGCCTTTTCTTTTGCAATGCGCACCATCATCAAGCGGAAAGCATCGGAGACAGTGAGTCCGATAGAGGCAAGCACCGCCTCGGCTTCGGCTTTGGTTCGCCCGTCAATCCGCGCACGAACAACGGTGTTCTGAGTTGTCATCATGGCATTAACTCCTTTGAGCTACAATGTAGCCCGGATGGAGGCATAAGTCAAGGGACAATCTAAAGCCAACCCTACCACCAAAGCCTTTCAAACCTTGCCGGATTTGTCGCCGTATAGATCACTATATGTCGAATGTCGCGGTGTCCCGGATTGTCCTGAATTAGCCCTGTAACCGCACCCCGGTCGGCTAGGGCGAAGCAGCAAACGTGGCGGAACTGGTGCCCGTACGTGGGTGGTTCCAACCCTGCAAGGTCGCCATATTTCCGAATGGTAAGCCATGCGGTGCGCCGGTTAAGGGGCTTGCGGCGCCGGCTTACAAAAAAAGCTCTGCCGGTCGCCTTCATGGTGGCGCGGTCAGCCAGCCATGCTTTGATAACGCGTAGCTCGTCGCCGCGTAGCGGGTGCGTGGTGGACAGTCCTTTTTTAAGCCGCGCGACGTGCAACACGCGGCTTTCGGCGTCCACCTCGTATGAAAGACTTATATAGTACCCTACCGAAAAGAAATAACCACTCTGCGTCGTGCGAGCGCGTAGCGGGCAGGCCGATCGCGCGACACGTCTATCTGGCGCGTTGGGCGTTCACGGGAGGCATGGTCAAGCTGCAAGGCGCAAGCCGCTGAAACGCGCAAGCCATGCCGGAACATCATCAGCAATAAGCAACGGTCGCGGGCTTCAAAGCGGGTGCCCCTGCCGGCGGCCATCAGCTTTTCAACCTCGCGCACGGTGATATGTTCTCGGTCGTTCGTCATTGTGCCGCTTTAAGCGGCACGAAGCCCCATAGGGCCGTTGCGGTTGAGCTTGTCCACTTCCGACGGATGTAAGGTGCTTTCGGTCGTTCATGGCCGCGGTTCGCCATACAGGCCGGATGCCTTGCTCTGCCGTCCCCTTAGCACCGTCAGCGCCTTGGGATCATGATCGAGCAAAACCAGGGCGCTGCTAATGGCCCTGCTTGGCAGCAGGTCACCGCTTTCATACTTCTGGAACGCGCGCGGCCCGCCGCCGATCACCAGCCCGGCAGCCTCCTGAGTCAGGCGCAGTTTTTTGCGAATGCGCCGGATTTCCTCCGGCTCAAGCAACCCCTCACTACGGGCCTTAAGACGGTTCAACATCCGGTCGGATGTTTTCATATCTTCGCCGGTATGAATGCTTTCTTCCGACTGGTCGCAGTACCAGCCGGGCATATCAAACGTAATACTCTCATCCTTGTAGGTAAGAGTCATCGGGCGCACCTCGCGGTGCATCGGCGCCCCCGTTTCTGGACAGACAGGATTAGTCATTGTCTTTCTCCTTGAACGACAGCAGCAAAAACTCAGTGACGGCATCAGCGGTGAACTTCACATACAGCATGCCCGCCGGTGAGGGGACGTGGTAAACGTCCTGCCAAAACCGCTGGTCGGCAAAAGCCGTCATGGACTTGTAGAAGTGCTCCCGCTGCATGGTTTGGAGCGTCTCCACAATTTCGGCGCGCCCAAATCCCAGAGCGGCGGCGCTCCGCAGTGCCGTACCCGTAGCTGTAAGCTTCCCCACGTTGTTAAACGCGGTCTTAAAGGCGTCAAGGTCGTAAGTTGGCTTTCGCTTTTCCGTCATGTCAAGAATATACACCATTATGGTGTAATTGCAAGTTAATTAAGGCCCCTCATCGTTTTGTCTCATGTTTACCTTTTAAAGCCCCACGCAAACCCTCGCCAAATCTCAAGGCCGAAAACCGACATGAGACAAAACGCTCTTGTCCAGTTATGCTTTTGCTGCTTTGGACTTGTCGCTTCGGACCGCTGCGGGCTTCTCTGCTGCCCTGCCGCCGGTGGTGGCCTTGCGGAGGATCTTAGCAACGCTACACAAGGAATTATGTATATGCCGGTCGTTGCGTCACCTCATGGCATTTCGGGATGATCTGAATTCCCTCGGCAATCTGCCACGAAATCACGCGCGTAACCGCTTCCCCCTTCACCGCTTCGTAAATGCCCTCCTCGTGCAGAAAGTCGTCGAGCGTCGATCCCCAATGTTGGTTTTTCTCGCTCATGTTGTCAGCCCACAACGCATGGGCACGCCCTCGTGTTCAGGTGTGTAATTCACCTTGCAAAGGAGGGCGCGTCCGGAAGGTAACATTAACCTCAACGTCTTCATCAAGTTTTCCGAGTATCGTAATCATACGATCAAGCGTAAAGCGTCCAAGCCTCGCGTTGCGGATGCGCGAAAACTCCGAATGAGCTACGCCTGTCAGTCTTTCGGCCTCGCGTGTTGATAGACCGCGCTCGTCAAGTGTGCGTATGATCTT